>JAXDPV010000193.1:0-41624 GCA_034668185.1 Actinomycetota bacterium | reverse complement strand
AGTTACTCTCCGGCTCGGGCTCGGCCCCCACCGCCGCAGTCGCCGAGCTCGCGCCTGCGCCTGCGCCGGCGCCTGCGCGGGCAAAGGCCAACGGCCCGGCCCGCAAGACCCCGGCTCGCCGTCCTGCCAAGTAATGCGTCGGTCACAAGTGGCCGCCAAATGCGCCCGATCGGGCGGCTCTGGCGGCCACTTGTGACCGATCGGCGCAGGGCGGCGCGGTGGTGATCGTCGCGTTGGTGGCGGCGGTCGCGGTCATCGTCGCGAGCTGGGGCGTGCTGATCGTGCTGGCGCGGCGGTTGCCGCCGGGCACGGCGCGCGACCTGGCCCGGTTCCTCCCCGACTGCCTGACGCTGCTGCGGCGGTTGCGGCGCGATCCGCGTGTGCCGCGGCGGGCCAAGGTGGCGGTGGGGTTCGCGGCGGTGTGGGTGCTGTCGCCGATCGACCTGATCCCCGAGTTCATCCCGGTGATCGGCCCGATCGACGACATCGTGGTGGTCGCGCTGGCGTTGCGTTACGCCGGCCGGCAGGTGCCGCGGGAAGCGATCCTCGAAGCCTGGCCAGGCGAGCCCAGGATGATCGAGCGCCTGCTCGGTTAGAGGGCGGCGAGGAGTCGGACCCGCATGACCGTGCCCTGGCCGGTGGCGGGTTCGTCGCACCACACCTTGCCGCCGCAGGCGACGATCAGGCCCTGCACGATCGAAAGGCCGAGGCCGATGCCGGGGGTCTGGCGGCTCTCGTCGAGGCGCCAGAAGCGCTCGAACACGCGGCCCCGGTCGTCGGCGGGGATGCCGGGCCCGTGGTCGACGATGGTGAGGTCGATGGCACCACCGATGGGCTCGCCGATGGTGATGGAGACCGGCGTGGCGCCGTGCTTGAAGGCGTTCTCGACCAGGTTGGTGATGGCCCGGCGCAGCGACTCGGGGCGGCCTTCGGCGACCGACGCCTCCGGCGCCACGACGTCGAGGGTCAGGCCGGCGACGGCGAACTCCTCCTGGAGCTCGCGGGCGATGGCGGCCACGTCCACCGGCTGGGGCGGCGGCGGGGCCTCGGCCTCGAGGCGGGCGGCGGTGAGCAGGTCTTCGATCATGCGGTTCAGGCGGATCGCCTGGCGGTCGACCATGGCGGCCAGCTCGAGGCGGTGGTTCTCGGCCAGGTTCGAGCGCTGCAGCATCTTGGTGCAGCCGATGAGCGAGGTGAGCGGCGTGCGCAGGTCGTGGGAGACGGCGGCGAGGAACTCGGTCTTGCGCAGCTCGCCCTCGACCAGCTCGGCCACGTGGCGGCGCTCGATCTCGTAGAGGCGGGCGTTGGCGATGGCCGACGCCGCCTGCTCGGCGAACAGCGAGAGGGCCCGCAGGTCGTACTCGGTGTAGCGGCGCTCGTGGCGGCCGTTGAGATTGAGCACGCCGAGGAGCTGGCTGCGGTGGATCAGGGGAACGCACATCGCGCTGTCGGTGCGCTTGTGGCGGCCATGGACCTGGCCGGTGACGAGCACGGGCTCCCAGCTTCGGGCGACCCGGCCGGCGATGCCTTCGTTGATGGCGACGGCCGCGCCCACGGCGAACTCGTTGCCCCGCACGCACACCGCCCGCAGGATCTCGTCCTGGTCGGCGAGCATGATCGAACCGCCGTCGGCTTCGAGCAGCGACGTGGCCGAGTTGAGGATGATGTCGAGCACGGCGTCGAGCTCGAGCACCGAGTTCATCGCCTTGCCGGCTTCGAGCAGCGCGCCCACCTCGGAGAGCCGGTTCGACAACGCCGCGGTGAGCACCCGCTCGTCGATGAGGAGCCGGGTCAGGCGGCGGAGGTGGCTCTCCTTCTCGATGGTGTAGCCGGTGAAGCCGACGGTGAGGGCGAGCAACAGGAGGCGGAAGCTCGACGGCGTGAACCAGCGCTGGTCGACGCCGAGGCGCTGGAGGGCCTCGGGCCAGAACGAGGCGATGGCGAGGAGCGCGCTGGCGGCGATGAGGAAGACGATCGACAGGAGCCAGAGCTGCCAGCGGCGGCGCTCGACGGCTTCGAGGGTGGGCGAGGTGAAGTCCTTGAGGCCCACGAGCTTGGCCGCGTTGGCCAGCTCGTCCCGGGGCGCGGTGCTACCGAGCTCGGTGATGGTGATTTCATCGTCGAGCACGGCGGTCACCTCTTTGGTATCGGCCTCCGCGTGGGGGGGACCGAATAGCCCGGTTGGGCTATTTGTGGTTGTCGGCGTTCTCCGGGGCCGCGAGCTGCTCGAGCAGGCGTCCGAGGATGGTGGTCTGGCCCCGGCTGCGCTCCCATTCGTCGCCGATGGCCTGGTGGTCGACGAGGCCGCAGGCGTCGGGCTCGATGCCCAGGGCCTCGCCGACGGCGGCCTTGAGGAGGGCGGGCTCGGTCTCGTCCTCGCCTTCGTAGGCCGGGAAGGCCTCGAGCCCCTCCCAGAGCCGGTCGGTGGGAACCGGGGGCGGCTCGCCGGCGAACAGGGCCCTGGCCGTTGCTGGGAACACGTCGTAGGTGTCGACGTTCGCCGGGCGCTGGTACCCGCCGACGGGGTGGAGCCGCCACTCGAGCATCATCCCGGCGGGGCCGTTCTCGAGGAGCCATGTCTGCGATCCGTTGACGTAGGCATCGACCGGATCGCCGAACTGCTCGTCGAGGGCGAGGACGACGGCGTCAGAGATGCGCCAGACGCACGTCGGTATGCGGGCCACGTCTGGCATCGTTGCACGGTGCGTGCGTTGGTGACCGGCGTGGCCGGGTTCGTGGGCAGCCACTTGGCCGAGCGGCTGGTGGCCGACGGATGGTCGTCGGTGGTCGGCGTCGACGCCTTTACGCCGTACTACGACCGTTCGGTGAAGTCGTCGAACGTTTCGTCGTTGCTGTCGTCGGGCTCGCCGTCGTTCTCGTTGGTCGAGGCCGACTTGCGGTCTGCGCGGTTGGGCCCGTTGGTCGACGGGGTCGACGTCGTCTTCCACCAGGCGGCTCAACCGGGCGTGCGATCCTCGTGGTCCGACGGGTTCGACGACTACGTCTCGCACAACGTGTTGGCCACGCAACGGTTGTTGGAGGCGTGCGTTGCTTCGGGTGGCGTAGGCCGGTTCGTGTACGCCTCGTCGTCGTCGGTGTACGGCAACGCGCCGCGTTACCCGACTTCCGAGGACGAGCTGCCCCGGCCCCAGAGTCCCTACGGCGTGACCAAGCTCGCGGCCGAGCACCTGTGCTCGGTGTACGGCGCCAACCACGGGCTCTCGACGGTGGCGTTGCGCTACTTCACGGTCTACGGGCCGCGGCAACGCCCGGACATGGCCATGCACCGCTTGATCGAGGCGGCGTTGCGGGGCGGCTCGTTCCCGCAGTATGGCGACGGTTCGCAGGTGCGCGACTTCACCTTCGTCGACGACATCGTGCGCGGCAACGTGTTGGCGGCGTCGGCCGACGTCGCTCCGGGGACGGTGTGCAACTTGGCCGGCGGCGCTTCGACGTCGATGTCGGAGGTGGTGGCGTTGGTCGGTTCGTTGGTGGGGCAGGCGCCGTTGCTGGCGCCTTCCGGGCGGGCGCTGGGCGACGTCGAACGCACCGGAGGTTCGACCGAGCGGGCCCGTTCGTTGTTGGGGTGGTCGCCCGCGGTCGGCTTGGAGGAAGGGCTACGCCGGCAGGTCGCGTGGCACGTGGCGTCGTCTTCGTCTGACGATGGTGAAGGCGAGGCCGGTACCGGCTAGCGCGATGGCGGCGACGACCCACGGCATCGTGTTTCTACGACGGACCTCGGCGTGGACGACGGCCGTCGGGGGCCCGGTCCCGAGGCTGGTGGCGACCAGGATGCCGGCGGGGCCCTGGGCCGGGCGCACGAGGTAAGGCACGCGGCCGTCGGCGAACAGCGGGACGACATCGGCGCCGAGACCCCACGACGGGTCGGCCTTCACCGCGTAGAGGACGCGACCGTCGAGGAGGACGAGCACCGGTGACGCCTCGGTGAGCGACGCCGTCTCGATCACCCTCGGCCGGTCGAAGATCGAGAAGCCGTCGGGGGCGGTGCCGGGTTCGGGGCTCGGCTTCGGTGGTGGGGTGGCCGCGGGCTGGAGCGTCTTGGGTTGGTTGGTCGGGGTCGCGACGAGGTTGCCCCGTGGATCGAGGGCGCGGACGAGGGTGGTGACGGTTGCGGTCCGGCCGGTCGCCAGGTCGAGGAGGGGAAGGGCGTAGGCGTTGGTGCGGGCGCCGTCGGGGCGTTGGCCGACGGGGGCGAACGGTGGTGCCGGTGGCGGCTTGTCGGTGGTGGCCGCCGCCGGCGTGGTGGCCGTCCACGTGACGTCGTAGGCCCTCGCCGGGAGAAGGACGAGGGGCGCGTCGGTGGCCGTGCATGGGGCCGTCAGCGGGAGGCAGGTGCGGTAGGCGTAGGCCGCCAGGGGCAGGAAGAGCCCGGTCTTGGGCAGGCCCTTCTTGATGAGCTCGGGTACGGACACGAAGCCGTCGTTGGGGATGGTCGCGGCGGCGGCGGTCGTGGTGGTCGTCGTCGTCGTCGTGGTCGTCGGTGTGGTTGTCGTTGGTCCGCCGGTCGTCGTGGTGGTGGGCGTGGCCGCCGGCGTGGTCGTGGTGGCCCGCGGCTTGGTCGTGGTGGTGCGGGGCACGGTGCTGGTCGTCGACGCCGGCGGGGCCGCGTCCTCGACGCGGAGCAGGAAGGCCGCGCTGCCCTCGCCGTCGTCGACGGTGACGGTGTAGGTGCCGGGCGGGGTGTCGGCGCGGGCGGAGACCGAGAGGCGGGTCGTCCAGGTGTCGGTGTTGCACGATTGTTGGACCGAGGCCGACACGCCGGGGGCGTCGTTGGTGTCGACCCGGAGGCACGAGAGGCTGGCCCGGCTCACCTTGACGGTGGCTGACGTCGAGGTGCCGGCGGGGATGGTGGCGCTGCCCGGCGTGATGCCGGTGACCGCGGCCCGGGCCGGGGCCGAGCCGCCGAGCGTCGTCCCGGCGATCGCGACCGCGACGGCCAGCGCCGTCAGCAGCCCGCCCCTCCGTCCCGCTCGCCGCACGCCGCCCATGGTGTCATGGCCTTTCCGGCCGGTTGGCGTCGTCGCGGCTGTCGAGGGCTGTCGAGTCGGACTGCCGCTTCTTCCGGTTCCGTAAGCGGACGGCGCGGCTTCGATTTCGGCCGACCCGCTGACGTCGTCCGCGGGCTACGATCGGGCGCTCCGGCGGGCGGACAAAAGGACTCATTGGTGCATTTGCCGGCGGCGGCCGAAGGCTCTATGCGCAAGGCGTACCGGACAGCGAGAACCAGCCCGGTGGCCACGTTCCTCGTACGCCGTCGGCGCGCGGTGCAGGCCGTCGTCGACGCGTTGGCATGGGTCCTCGCGTTGGCGTTGGCCACGTGGTTGCGCTTCGAGTTCGAGGTCGACCACGCGCGGCTCACCGAGCTGGCCGTGTTCGCGCCGTTCGCCGCCGCCGCCCAACTCGTGGCCGGGCTCGCCGCCGGTCTGTACCTCGGGCGCTGGCGGCTCGGTTCGTTCGACGAGGCGTCGGCGTTGGCCCGGGCCACGTTGGTGACCACCGGGTTGGTGTTCGTGTTGGACACGTGGGTGTTGCCCCACCAGGTCGTGCCCCGTTCGGCGGTGATCGGCGCCAGCGCGATCGCGTTCGTGTTGATGGGATCGACCCGTTGGTTGTCGCGGGCGCTGCTCGACCGCCGCCGCCGGCCGAAGATGGAGCGCGGCGCCGAGCGGCTGTTGGTGTTCGGCGCGGGCGAGGCCGGGTTCCAGATCGTCGCCGGCTTGCTGCGCGATCCCGACAGCCCGTACCTCCCGGTCGCGCTGCTCGACGACGATCCCGGCAAGCGCCACTTGCGTTGGCTCGGCGTTCCCGTGTGCGGCACCCGTGAGTCGGTGGCCGACGTCGCTCGTTCCACCGGCGCCCGCACACTGTTGATCGCCGTGCCTTCGGCCAGCGGCGAGGTCATTCGCGAGTTGGCCCGCCTGGCCGGCGAGTGCGGGCTCGACGTCAAGGTGCTGCCGTCCGTCGGTGAACTGTTCGGCAGCGTCGACGTCAGCCACATCCGTTCCCTCACCGAGGCCGATCTCCTCGGTCGGCACCAGATCGAGACCGACATCGCCTCCATCGCCGGCTACCTCGCCGGCCGTCGTGTCCTCGTCACCGGCGCCGGCGGCTCCATCGGCTCCGAGCTCTGCCGCCAGATCTTTCGCTTCGCCCCGGCGGAGCTCATCATGCTCGACCGCGACGAGTCCGCCCTCCACGCGCTGCAACTCTCCATCCACGGCCGTGCGTTGTTGGACACGCCCGACGTGGTGTTGGCCGACATTCGCGACGGCGACGCCATCCGTTCGCTCTTCCTCGAGCGTCGGCCCGAGGTCGTTTTCCACGCCGCCGCGCTGAAGCACCTCCCGATGCTCGAGCAGTACCCGGCCGAGGCGGTCAAGACCAACGTGTGGGGCACGCTCGCCGTGCTCGAGGCCGCGGCCGCCGCCGGCGTCGACCGGTTCGTCAACATCTCCACCGACAAGGCCGCCGACCCGATCTCCGTCCTCGGCTACTCCAAGCGCATCGCCGAGCGGCTCACGGCCCACATCGCCTCGACCACCGACGGGACCTATCTCTCCGTCCGCTTCGGCAACGTCTTGGGCTCCCGTGGCTCGGTCCTGCACGCCTTCCGGGCCCAGATCGAAGCCGGCGGCCCCGTCACCGTCACCCACCCCGACGTCACCCGCTACTTCATGACCGTCGAAGAAGCCGTCGAGCTCGTCATCCAAGCCGGCGCCATCGGCCGTGGCGGCGAAGTCCTGGTCTTGGACATGGGCCGCCCCGTCCGCATCGACGACGTCGCCCGCCGCCTCGCCTCCCAAGCCGAGCGGCCGGTGGAGATCGTCTATACCGGCCTGAGGGACGGGGAGAAGCTTGAGGAAGACTTGTTCGGCGAAGGCGAGCCGGACGAGCGGCCGGTGCATCCCTTGATCTCTCATGTGCTCGTACCGCCCCTCGATGCCGACTCGGTCGAGTCAATGGAGTTGTCAGGTGTCTCCCACGGGCGAACAGACTTGGTGGAGTTGTGCCACGCCGTCCGAGCACGCCGTCGTTAGCGCTTCATCGCGGAACGCGGACACCGTGCTAACCCGTCATCTCGTCCGACAGTTCGGCGCGCTCTCCGGCGCGAATGTCGCCACCGCCGCACTCTCTTTCGTTGCGCTCGCGGTGCTCGCCCAACGCTTGACACCCGCCCAACTAGGCCGGGTGGTCTTTGCCCAATCAGTGGCGGCCACCGCGTTTGCGTTCCTGGATCCTCGTCTCGAGGATGCAGTGATTCGCTACGTGCCGATCGTCGGGGCCGACGATCCGGTGCAGGCCCGGCTTCTCCAGTCCCGGGCCCTTCAGCTCGATCTGTTCATCGCATCGATCGGGGTGGTCGTCGCGGTAATCGTCGTTGCCGTCTTCCGGCCGTCATCGGCCGTCGCCGTGCCGACACTGTTGGTTCTTGCTCTGGTCGCGAATTGGGCGCAAGCCCCGTTGGGAACGGCCTCAGCGGCGTTCGCTGTGTCGGATCGGTTGGAATTGCTCGGCTGGCTGACGGTTGTGATGTCGTTGGGGAGCACCGCCTTGGCCATCGCCGGCCTGTTCATCAGCGGCGCGAGCGGCTACCTACTCGGTGTGTTGGCCGGAAATCTGCTTGTTACCTGCGTTGTTGGCGTCGTCGGTCTCGAGTTGGTACGGCGTTCGTATCCTGGAGACGGGCCGAGGGCTCCATTGCCGGCCGGGCTACTCCGATTTACTGCCGTCTCCTCACTGGCTTCATCCCTGACCACGGCGACCGACCGGTTGCCCCTTGCCGTGATCGGCGTGGTGGGCGGGCCGGTGATGCTGGCGCAGTTCCGGGTGGCGTCGGCACCGGGCCGGCTCACGGCGACCGCGTTCAGCCCGTTGAGCTCCATATCGTTCCCGGTGTTCAGCCGCGCGCTCGCCGAGAGGGACGTCGACGGGGCGCGTCGCCATCTTCGACGCGTAGTCATGATGGGAGGGATGCTCGCAGTCGGGGTCGTGGTGGGAGCCGCAATCCTTCTGCCCTCCCTCATCCCCGCTCTGTTCGGCTCCACCTACAAGAGCGTCGCGACGGCTGCGACGTTGTTGGTCGTTGCCGCCGCGCTCCGGGGCTTGGTCGTGTGGTCGAAGGTGCTGCCGCTGGCCCTTGGCCGACCGACCGTTCGTGTGATCGCCTTGCTGATGGATGGTGCGGGTCTCCTCGCGGTCACCGCAACCTTGTCCGGTCACGGCGTGGTGCCGCTGGCCATCGGCCACGCCGTCGTCGCCGCGATCGCAGCTGCTCTCTGGCTGGCCGGCGGAACCCGGCTCCTGGCGACGACCTCGGATTTCGTCCGGTGAGCGATCCGCTGCACGAGGTCATCGTTGCCGCCTACCGATGGGCGCTGCCGCTCGGTCCGCACCAGATCGACTTCGCCACGATCAAGGGTTGGTCCGTGAGGTCTTCCAATGTGACCCTTGTGGTGCGCGGCCGCTCGAGGGGGCGGTCCGTGACCCAGCCGATTGGCGAAAATGCATGCGTCCGCGTCGCTCCTCTCGGGGGGTGGCCCGGGTTTGGGCTCGTCGCCTTCGCCATATGGGCTGCTCTCGTCTTCCGGCGCCTCGAGGGGACGCAACCGATCCGACTTCACTCCTCGGACCCATTGGGTGCTGCGCTGGCTCGCGTCCTCTGCTTGGTGCGGCGACCCGCGGCGATGATCGTCCACGTCCAAGGTCCATTCTTCGATCCTCCGGCAGCCCTCGGCCGGCGTGGACTCGTCGCGAAGTACGCCCAAGTGTTTGGTGCGGCTGGGGCAACCGCAGTGCGCTGTGCCGCCGACGACAGCACGCAGGCCGCGCAACGGTGGGCGTTCGGCCCACGCACGGCGACGGTGTGGCCGGTAACGAATGTGGAGCGTTTTGCCACCGGGCCAGTGGCCGCGAGCGCGCAGCAGCCCGTGGTCCTCCACGCCGGATCGTTGGTCCATCGCAAAGGCGTCGATCTTCTCGTCTGTGCCGTGGCGCGGTTCGCGTCATCAGATAGGCCGGCGCTAGTGATCGCCGGCGACGGTCCCGAGTTGGGATCACTTCAGGGTCTAGCGGACGAAGTTGGTGTTCGGCTCGAGGTGATGGGGCGCGTTCCGCACGGCGACTTGCCACTGCTCATGCAGCGCTGCCCGATCTTTGTCCTGGCGTCACGTAGCGACGCCACGCCACGGGCGGTGATGGAGGCGATGGCGGCAGGGGCTGCGGTGGTCGTCACCGCCGTCGGCGACCTCGAGGCGCTCGTCGGCGATGCTGGCGTGGTCGTGCCCCCAGACGATGTCGGTGCTCTTCACGAGGCGTTGGCAGCACTGCTCCAGGATCCGTCCCGGCGGCTTGCGCTCGGAGAGCGCGCTAGGCAGCGCGCGCTGGAGTTGTTCGGGTTCGACAGGAGTATGGATCGCATTTGGGAGTACGGCCGGCCCACCGAAGCTGGTCCTCGCCTCGGCTTCGTCGTTCCCGCGCTCGACCTCAACGGCTCCAAGCATTTCGTCCACACAATGGGCCTGGCGGCTGCATCCGCGACTCAGGGCGTCCGTCCGTCGGTCTTTGCGGTCGCGCCGGCGACGCAACCTGCTAGCCACCCCGACGTCATCGTCGAGTACGGCGCCGAACGCCGCTCGGGCCGTCTATCGAAGTACGTGCAGTGGCTGAGGACCTTCGGGCCCGGTGACGTGGTGTTCGTGCGCATATCGGTTCCGTCGTTGGCCGTTGCCCTGGCGCTCGCGAGGCTGTACCGCTTCCGCGTCGCCTATTGGCACGCGACTTGGAAGCCCGGCTTTGGACAGGAAGAAGGAACCGTCACCGAGCGTCTCTTCGGCTTCCTTCTTCGTCGTGTGGACCTGTTCGTGACCTATCCCGAAGTCGTGAAGGACTTCTACGTGTCGGCCTACCGCGTCGATCCGGGACAGGTGCGGTTGGTCCCGAACAACGTGGACCTAGGCCATCGCCGATCGGCCGCATGGCCCTCAAATAGCCGTCCGCGGTTCCTGCACGTTGGCCACCTCAGCCCGAGAAAGGGTGCCGAGGACCTCCCGGCTATCGCGAATTGGTTGGGAGAACACGCCGGCGTCCCCCTGGTCGTGGTCGGCTCCGGACCGACGGCGACGGCGTTGGCAAATCACCCGAAAGTGCTTCTGTGTGGACCACTGGACAATGCGGGTGTGCTCGACCTCATCGCGGCCGCCGACGTCGTAGTCAAGCCCTCTTACGAGGAGGGATGTTCCCGAGTCGTGCAAGAGGCGGCGTCACTTGGCACGCCCGTAGTGGCTTACGACATCCCGCCCATCTGCTCGTTGCTTGGCGAGCTCGCCGGGATCCTCACGGTACCGACCGGGGATCCGACCGCCCTTGCCTCCAAGGCCGCCGAGGTGGCAGCGATGAATGGCCAACTCTCGGAGCGTCTAACGGCCCTGGCGGCGTCCTACTCGTCTGGTGCTGTCGCTGCGCTGCTCGTCCAAGAATTGTTTGGCCCATGAGGATCCTGCACCTCGTCCCGGATACGGAGGGTGGGGGCGCGGAGTCATTCGTCTCGCAGTTGGTCAGGGTTCTTGATGCAGGATCGGTCGAGGCGACCCTGCTCTTTTGCCGGAACGGCCAAGCAAAACCTCCGATATTGCGTGTGCCGGGATGGGGGCCGATATTCACGCCACCCGCGGTGCGGGCCTTCGTGAGATCCCGGGGCGTCGACCTTGTCCATACTCACCTCCCATGGACGGGTCTGCAGTTCGCCGTAGTCAACCGAGTCGGCGTGCCCGTCGTGCACACGGCGCATAGCGAGGTGCCGAATAAGGGCAGGCTTCAGCAGCGTGCTGAGCGCTCGGCCGTGGCCCGAGCCGATGGAGTGGTGGCGGTGTCGTCCGGCGTCGCGAAGAGCATCGCCGTCGCTGGCTGGAAGTCCAAGCGCGACGTCCGGATTATCCCGAACGGATCGCCTTATCCAGAGGAGGCGGCTAGGCCCGGAGAAAGAGAAGGCCTGGTTTGGGCAGGACGATTCATCGAGAACAAGGATCCGCTGGCGTTCATCCACCTAGCGGGCCAACTGCCTGGCACACCCTGCTCCATCGTTGGCAGAGGCCCACTCGAGACGGCCGTGCGGTCAGCGGCCGCCGCCGCCCGTGTCGACGTGCTGGCTTGGCAATCGGCGGTCGAGGAGGTAATGCGGAGGTTCAGGGCCCTCGTCGTCACCTCGAGGCATGAAGGCATGCCCATGATCGTTCTCGAGGCCATGGCACTCGGCCTTCCTGTCGTCGCGCCGGATATCGCGGGGCTTCGCGAACTGTTGGGTGACAGTCCATTTCTCTACCCCGTCGGCGATGTGTGTGCATTGCGGGCACGAGCACATGCGGTCGTCTCTGATCCCATGGTGGCAATTGAAGAGGGTCAGCGGCTTCGCGCCCGTCATCTGGAGAACTTCTCCCTCGAGCGAGCCGCAGTTCGTCACCTCGAGCTCTACCGCTCCCTGTTATGCGTGTAGTCCGAATCGCGCGTCGCCTTCCTCCTGAGACCGGAGGTCAGGAACTCCATGTCGAGGCCCTTGCCCTCGCGCTCGCTGAGGTGGGCGTCGACCAGGAGATTGTGTTCAGCGAGGGCAGTCCCGTGACCGGCATCGACTGCACGAAACTCAACGTGGCGCCCGCCGACCGGAACGTGGTGGCCGACTGGCGGTTTGGCCGAGCCTTGTCACGCCTGGACCGCGCGGTCGACATCGTGCATTCCCACGGCGACAGCATCGTGGCGCGGGCTGCGGCGCAGCTAGCGGCTCGGAGCGCTGCCGCCCACGTGCACACTGTGCATGGAGGCCTGACGCGTGACCTGTTGCGCTGGACTTTGCATCGGCTCGCTTTCCCACGACGGACGCACTACCTGGTTGTCTCGCCGGAGCTGGCCATCGACCTACAGCGTCTCGGCATTTTGCCGCAGAAAGTCACTGTCCGTCCCAGCGGCATCCGAACGCCGTTCCTCCGAAGGCTCGACACGAAACCCGAGCCCCGAGTGGTGGTAGGCGGTCGGCTGACGGAACAGAAGCGCGTCGCCGAGTTTGTCGACCTTTGGGCGGCCGCGGCTCTCGATGACGGTATCGATCTCGAACTCATGGTCTTTGGGTCGGGTCCGGACGAGTCCCGCATCATCCGATGCAGCGAAGCGGCTGCGTCCATCCGATGGCTAGGGCCGCTCTCGGCCGAGCAAGTCGCGCGACTGCTCCGAGGCTCGGCGGTCGGACTCCTGCTAACCCGCCCTGCCCAGCGGGGAGAGGGCGGGGAGGGAACGCCGACGCTGGCTTTGGAGATGCTGGCGTCGGGTTGCACCGTGCTCTCGACGGTGCCGTTGACGTCCCTCCTGGATACGGCGGGCGCCACCGCGATCACAGTGCTCGAGGGGTTGCCGCGGCCGGCCGAGGTTCGGCGCGCTGTCGGCCTGGCCCTCGGTCGATCCCTGATAGAGCGCCAGGTCATGCAGGACGCGCTGGCTCGCGCTCACTCCTGGGAGGCGGTCGGGACCGAGGTCTTGCGCGTGTACGAACGGGCGTTGGTGGACCGGCAGCAGGCCGCCAGTGGTTGAAGGCTCGCGATTCGAGATGCAAGCGACGGAGTACGACTTTCCTTACCACTGGCTGCCGCAGCGGCACGCGGGTGCGACGATTCCCGGGAGAGATCTCTCATGGGCGTTGAAGTACTTTGCTTATCTGGATCGGATTTCGGTGTTGGTTATGGCAGAGGCACCCGGTCGCGTGCTGGACATCGGCTGCGGAGACGGCCGCCTGTTGGCCGTCCTCGCCGAGATGGGCGTCGCACGGCTCGTGGGCGTCGAGCCGGTTAGTCAGGCCGCAGCGTTCGCGCGAGCGATGCTCATGCGTTACGGCGACACGACGTCAGTGATCGAGAGCCGAGTCGAGTCGCTCGACGAGAGCGAGTTCGACGTGGCCACGCTCGTCCAAGTGCTCGAACACATACCGGATACCGAGATTGACAGCACCATGGCTGCGATCGCCAGCCGCTTGCGTTCCGGAGGAACGCTCATCATCTCTGTACCTACGGAGAACCTGCCGGTCGCTCCGAAGCACGAGCGGCACTACACCGCCGAACTCGTTGCGCGGCAAGTGTCTCCTAGTTTCGAGGTCCAGTCAGTCGAGTACCTCCACCGCGTCGGCACCGTCGATGCAGTCCTTCGCCGTCTGGTGTCCAATCGCTTGTACGCGCTGAAGAGCGAGACCCTCCTCCGGTGCGTGGCCTTGTTGTATCGACGCTACGTACTACCGGCTGAAGCCGCTACGGGTGCGGAGTTGATCGCTGTCTGTAGGAAGCGCAGTTGACGGCCGGGATGTGACCGGGTTATCCGCGGCGAAGAGGAAGAACAAGATGGTCATGAGCGATCCGGCATAGAGACTGGGCTCGCTCAAGGACAGTACGAGGAACGGCAAGACGAAGAGCAACGGGCGCCAGGCGCGACGGCGCAGCATCGTCTCGATCAGCCTCCACGCCCAGATGCAGAAAAGGCCGAGTCCGACCAATCCGGTGTAGGCGAAGAGGGTCACGAACACATTGAAGGGCGACGGCAGCGTCGACTGAAGGGCGGAGGATGGATCTGTCGAGAAGGAGGCCCAGCCGACGCCGATCAGAGGCCGTTGTCGGCCGCGGATGATCCCTTCATTGATTGATTCCTGCCGTACCTCAGCACTTTGTGGGTTGAGCCGGAAGCGGTCGGTCACCGGCCCGTACAGCACAAAGCCCATGGCAACGATGACCACTGTCATCCCGACGAGCTGACGACGGCTCACGTCGTAACGCGAGCTGAGCCAGACCGCGCCCAGAACGAGGGCGGCGAGCCATACGCCCCTCGTCCGCGTTGCAATTAGGGCGAAGACGAAGAGAATGACGAGTGGCGGCCGCAGATACCTGACTCGTGTAGGGAGGAGGAGGGAAATGGCCAATGCGGCCAACAGCAGCATTCCGTACTGCTGCGGGTCCCCGATGTACGCCCCTGCCAACCGCTGCGGCAGGTTCGGCAAGGTGAGCACGGTGGTAGCCGCGGTGTAGGCGACGATCGCCCAAGCGGTCCTGCTGGAGTCTTGGCCGGTCAGGGCCAAGAGGACGCTCACGGTGGCATACAAACTGATTCGCGCGAGTGGGTATGGGTCCACTCCGTTGGCAACAACCGATAGCCAAGCCCAGCCGATGAACCCGACCAACCAGGTGTGCGAATGGACGAGGGCGATCGGCCTGCGAGCGGCAGTCAAGGCGAGCTTCAACGCCACAAGGACCAAGAAGGCGTCAGCCGCGGTGAAGTTCGCCAAGAGAGGGTTGCGCATCGGGCTGAGGGTGACGATCGCAAGCGCCAGTGCAAGCCACACAGGGCACCAGATAGCGGCGATCGCCAAGATTGGGGCCGCGGGGACCACCCACAAACCGCTCGACGAGAATGCCACGGCCGCGCCCAGGAGCAGCGAGGCCATCCCGCAGAGGGCCACCTGTCGGACGGAGCGCATCAGGGGATTGTATGGCCGCTGAAAGTGCCTTCAAGAGTGGCCCAGAGCGAGTGTTGTGGCTGCCATCCAAGGTCGGCTCGGCCATGTGAGCCATCGAAGACACCTGCGTCGAGGATCCGAGAGAGGTCGGCCTCGAGCCGCCGAAGGCCGGCGGAGCGAGTCGACCACCGTCTGGTGGCGCCGTGGATCGCGCGCAGAGGAGTCGCAGGCATGTGGAAGTTGGGAGCGGATATCCCTTGCAGCGAACGGACCCGCCGTTGTATCTCCCCGGCCACGTAATGCAATCCGTCATCGGCAATGAAGACACCAGCAGCCGGAGCCGACAGTGCTGCGAGTACGAGCGAGGCGACATCCTCGACGTGGATCATGGACCGAGCTCCAGCTTCCAGTGGGAGCAACGGCATCCATCGACGTGACGAGGCGGCCAATAACCGGTTGAGGTTGCCCTTGGATCCTGGCCCGTAAACTGGCGTCAGTCGAAGGATGACAAGCCGCGAGGTGCTCCCCGAGAGGATGTCGCCGGCGAGTTGCTCACCGCGAAGCTTGGCTCTTCCGTACGGTGTGGTCGGCCGACACGGTTCATTCTCGGTCAGCGGGATCGAAGTCGTCCGGTCGGCCATCGCCTTGACGGACGAGATCAACACCAGGACCGGTATGCCCGCGGCATGGACCGCGGTGGCCGCGTTGGCCATCCCTTCGGTGTTCACTCTGGCGTGGTCGCCGTCGGTGGTCGTCGTCGCGTGGACATCGTGGGCGAGCCCGGCGGCGTGGACGACGGCGTCGACCCCCGCCACCGGCCACGCCTCGGGCGGCGAAGTGACGTCGAGTGGAAAAAACTCTGACCACGGCCCAGCGGTGACACGGCGTGCCGCAGCGCGAACGGTCCAACCTTGCTGTTGCAATGCGCCGCACACCGCCCGCCCGACGAATCCTGTTGCGCCAGTCACGAGGACCGTACGGTGTGTCATCGCGCGGCCGCCCGCTCGTAGAGCTCGAGGGTCCGGCTAACGACACCATCGACGCCGAAGTGAGCCTCGGCCAACTCCCGTGATCGTTGGCCCATCGCGGAACGTCGCACCGGGTCACGTGCCAGGCGATCGATGGCGAAGGCGAGAGCGCTGGCGTCGCGAGCCGGAACTAGCAGGCCGTTGTCCTCATGGCGCACGACCTCCCGGCAACCGGGGACATCTGTCGCGACCAGTGCTCTGCCGGCAGCCGCGCCCTCGAGCAGTGCCTTGGGCAAGCCCTCTCGGTATGACGGAAGGACGACCACGTTGGCCCCCTCGACCAGCGGCCGGACGTCGGCGACCAGACCGTGGAGACCGAGGATCCCCTCGTCCCGCCAGCGCTCGACCGTCGCCTCATCGACACAAGCCGGATTGTGTGGGTCTCGGCCGCCGACGAGCTCGACCCGTACGGGTGATCCGTCGCGACGAAGGAGCCGGGCGGCCTCGTGTAATTCGCCCACACCTTTGTCCCAAAGCAGCCGGCCGAAGAACCGGACGACAGCCTCCGGCCCAACGGGCTCGGGCACGGGAGCGAAGCGGGTGAGGTCGACGCCAGACCCCCGGATCACCGTGATCCGATCGGGCCGCACTCCCAGCGATCCAAGGGCGAGGGCGTCGTCCTTGTTCTGAACGAGCACCCAGGACCGTCGAGTGCGCAAAGCCCAGCCGAGTGCCCGTCGCAGATTGCCGTGGGTCTGGCGATCACCTTCAATGAAGAGCGCGCCGAGCCCGGCCATGGCGTTCACGACTGCAGGCACCCGCGCGATGTGGGCGGCGGACGTGCCATAGACGACCGGCTTCAGGGCAACGTTGTGGAGCACGTGCGGCCGGAAGCGGCGCAGGGCTGCGATCACCGCCACCATCGCTTTCGCTTCCTTGGCGGGCCGCGTACCCGACCGTTCGAGCGGGATGGGCTCGACGATGGCGCCGGCCTGTTCCAACTGGTGCCGGTGGTCAGCGACATGGGTCAAGAGGAGGACCTGATGACCGGCGGCGACTGCGCCCTCGATGAGAGGCAGCCGATGTGAGCAGGCATACCAGTCCTCGGTGATGAAGAGTGCGACACGCACGGCAAGAGTGTGCAACAGAACGGCCGGCATCGGTTCGCTACCGTGGCGTCGTGCTCGTGGCGCTACAGGCATTCGCGGTTTCCTGCGCGTCTACGATCATCGCTTTGCCGGGCTCCATCTGGCTGCTTCGTCGTGTCGGCGCCTTCGACCACCCGAACATCCGCTCGTCGCATGTCGAGCCAACGCCTCGCGGCGGGGGCGTCGCCCTCTTGGCGGGGATCACCGTCGCGGTGGTCGTGAGCGGAATGGTCGTGAGGCCGCAGGCCGTCCTCGTCGGGGTCGCCGTCGTCCTTGGGGCGCTCGGGCTGGTCGACGACCTTCGCGGG
This sequence comes from Actinomycetota bacterium, assembly GCA_034668185.1. GTDB lineage: Bacteria > Actinomycetota > Acidimicrobiia > Acidimicrobiales > CADCTF01 > DATLED01. Next base: position 24,703 of record JAXDPV010000193.1, on the reverse strand, counting down.
ACGAGCCCGTTGCTTCGGCTGATCGTCACGATGACTGCGGGCCTTGTGGTCTCGGCACTGCTGCTCACGAGCCTGTCAGGCCCGGCCGCGGTGGCTGCCGTCTTCCTCGGAGGGCTGTGGGTCACCTCGTTCACCAACTCGTTCAACTTCATGGACGGGGTCAACGGCATCTCGGGCGCCAGCGGCGGGGCGATAGGCGCCGGCCTCTGGTGGCTGGCCGTGAGACATGGCTCGACATCCTTGGCCGTCGTTGCAGCCGCTGTGTCGGGCGCCTGCCTGGGGTTCTTGCCGTTCAATGCGTGGCGCGCTCGCGCCTTCCTCGGTGACGTCGGTAGTTATGGGCTTGGGGGTGTCCTCGCCGCACTCGCCGTCGCCTTGGTCCAGCGCCAGGTGGCGCCGACGTTGGTCGTCTTGCCGTTTCTTCCCTACCTAGCGGACACCGGCGTGACGATCGTGCGCCGGCTGCGAGCGGGTGAGCGGTTCTACGAGGCGCACCGACAGCATGCGTACCAGCGCCTGACCGATCGAGGGTGGTCGCATGGAATGGTCGCGTCGTCTGTGGCCGCCGCAACCGTGGCGTGCGGAGGGCTGGCGGTCTCCGCCGACGGCGCGCGCGTGGGATTCCAAGCCCTGGCCGTGGCGGTCGCGGGCTGCGTCGCCTTGACCACCGCGTTCTTGCCCGAGTTACTCAGTGGCGCGGAACCACTCGACGGTGCGTCTGAGCCCCTCCTCTAGCGACACGGGTTCGACGGACGGGAAGAGGCCACGCAGGCGGGTCTGGTCGGCTTGGGAGTCTCGGACATCGCCGGCGCGGGTCGGGCCGTGGGAGCGTTCGAGGGGATGGCCGAGGAGTTGCTCGAGGAGGTCGATCACCTCGAGGAGGGAGTAGCGCCCGCCGAAGGCCAGGTTGACCGGGTCGGGGCTCGAGACCCGCCGGAGGACGGCGTCGGCGATGACCTCGGCCACGGTGCCGACGTAGGTGAAGTCGCGGGTCTGGGTCCCGTCGCCGTGGATCGGGATGGGTTCGCCGGCGAGGGCGGACGAGACGAATGCCGGCACGACCGCGGCGTACGCGTGGCCGGCCGGCTGGAGCGGACCGAACACGTTGAAGAAGCGGAACGCCAGGACGTCGAGGCCGAACGAAGCCGCCCATGCCAGGGCGTAGCTCTCGGTGGCCAGCTTGGTGGCGGCGTAGGGGCTCACCGGCATCGGGCGCAGACTCTCGCTCTTCGGAAGCATCGGGTTTGCGCCGTATACCGACGACGACGACGCCACGATGAGGTGGGGGCCACCGGCCCGCCGCACGGCCTCGAGCACCTCCATGGTTCCGGTCGTGTTGGCCGCATGGCTGGCGACCGGATCGGCTATCGACTTCGGAACCGAGGGCCGGGCCGCCAGGTGTACGACGGCGTCGGCGCCGGCGAACACGCGGTCGAGCGCCAACGGATCGAGGATCGTCCCTTCCACGAGGTCGACGGCGAGGCCGGTGAGGTTGCGGGCGGCGCCGGTCGAAAGGTCGTCGTAAGCAACGACCTCGTCGACAGCAGAACTCGACGCCAGTGTCGAGCAGAGATTGGCGCCGATGAACCCGGCGCCGCCGGTGACCACGACCTTCACGCCGGCCATCCTGCCCGATTGCGCGCGAACCCCAGTCATCGGGCGCGGTTTTGGCCAAACCGCCCAACCGATAGCCTGGCCGCCGTGGCCGACGACGACCCGGGGGAACTCGAGCTGCGCGACTACCTGCGGGTGATGCGTCGGCGGAAATGGACGATCGCCCTGGTCACGATCGGGGTGGTGGGCGCGGCGATCGGGCTGTCGCTGATGCAGACGCCGGTGTACCGGGCCACGGCCGAGGTGCTGCTCCAGGCCAAGAGCAGCGAATCGTTGTTCGACCCGAGCACCGGACAGCGGAACGATCCGGCGAGGGCGATACAGACCGAGATGCAAGTGTTGCGGAGCCGGCCGGTGCGCGACCTGGTCGAGAAGAAGCTCGGGTCGGCGCCCAAGGTGTCGGCGGCGGCGGTGGGCCAGACCGACGTGATCGCGGTCAGCGCCGAGAGCACCGACGCCGGGAGAGCCGCCGACATCGCCAACGCCTACGCCAACTCTTACATCGAGTTCCGGCGCCAGCAGGCCGTCGACGATCTCCTGTCCGCCGCCGAGCAGATTCAACAGAAGATCGCCGACCTGCAGAAGCAGATCGACGCATTGGCCCCAGCCGAGACGACGGCCGGCACCGCCGGCGACAAGACCCTGCAGCGCGAGAGCCTGCAACAACAGCAGGCGCTGTTCCGCCAGAAGCTCGACCAGACCCAGGTCGACGCCGCCCTCAAGAGCGGTGGCGCCCAGCTCGTGACCCCGGCCATCGCATCGACGTCGCCGGTGCGGCCGACGCCGAAGCGCAACGCCGCCGTGGCCCTGGTGGTCGGCCTCATGCTCGGCGTGGGCCTGGCCTTCCTGCTCGAGTACCTCGACGACCGGTTGAAGACCAAGGAAGACGTCGAGCAGGTGATGCCGGGCGTGCCCGTGCTCGGCATGATCCCCACCCTCGGCGGGTGGAGGGACAAGGCCTCGACGGTGGTCGTTTCGTTGAGCGACCCGAAGTCGCCGGCGGCCGAGGCCTACCGCAGCCTGCGCACGTCGGTGCAGTTCATCGGCCTCGACCGGTCGATCCGCACGTTGCAGATCACCAGCCCGGCCGAGTCGGAGGGCAAGTCGACGACGATCGCCAACCTGGCGGTGGCGTTGGCCGGCGCCGGCCAGCGGGTGGTGGTAGTCGACGCCGACCTGCGCCGGCCGCGCATCCACGACTTCTTCGGCCTCGACCACGCCATCGGCCTCACGTCGGTGTTGATCGGCGAGGTGTCGTTGTCCCGGGCGTTGCAGCCCGCGCCCGGTATCAGCCACGTACACATCCTGCCGTCGGGCCCCATCCCGCCGAACCCGTCCGAGCTGCTGGCCAGCGAGCGGGCGGCCGAGGTCTTCCGCACCCTGCGCGACCACGCCGACATCGTGCTCATCGACTGCCCGCCGGTGCTGCCGGTCACCGACGCCACCGTGCTCGCCCACCGCATCGACGCCACCCTGCTCGTCGTCCACGCCGGCCACACCGAGCAGCGCCAGCTCAAGCGGGCCGTCGAGATGCTGACCCAGGTCGAGGCCCCGCTGCTCGGCATCGTCCTCAACGGCCTTACCGACGAGCGCGCCTACGGCAACAAGTACCGCTATCACTACACCTACGGCGCCGACCGGCCCGAGCCCCACCGCCTGCCGACGACGGCGACGACGGCGACGACGACGGTGGCCGCCACCAACGGCCACGCCCACCCGCCGGCGCCGGTACACGAACCGGTGTCGCAGGTGCTGAGCACGGGCGACGACGAAGGTGACGCCGCCGGGCCGGGCCAGGAGCCGACCGGTAGCAACGAGTAAGCGCCGCATGGGCCGCCGCCGGCGCAGGCTCGCCCTGGTCGCGGCCGCCGCGGTGTTGGTGGTCGCGGGCGTGTTCGCCGCGGTCCACCTGAAGACGGCCGGCTCCAAGGCCACCAGCGGCAAGGCCGCCCTCCTGCGGGCCGAGGCCCACCTCGGCAACGGCGACATCGAGCCGGCGAGAACCGACCTCGTCGAGGCCAAGGCCGACTTCGCCGGGGCCAAGGACGAGCTCGACGCCCTCGGCCCGCTGCTACCCATCGGCAAGGCCATCCCCTTCGTGCGGGTCCAGCTACGCGGCACCCAAGCCTTCGCCCGGGCCGGCCAGCGCCTCTCGGAAGCGGCCATCGAGCTCACCAACGCGGCCAGCGCGGTCGCCGACCCGCCCGACCCCAACGTCCCCGTCGCCGACGCCCTCGTCCAACTCCGCAGCGTGTACGCCGCCCTCCAACGGGGCCTCGCCGCCCTCGACGCCAGCATCGACGACGTCGCCAGCCTCAACGGCTATCGCCTCGTCGGGCCCCTGGCCTCGGCCCGCCGCGACCTCGTCGAGCGCCTGCCCGAGGCCAGGGCCAAGGCGGCCCGGGCCGAAGCCGGGGTCCGAGCCTTCCTCGCCTTCGCCGGCGACCAAAGGCCCCGCCGCTACCTCGTCTTCTCCCAGAACCCCGACGAGGTCAGGCCGACGGGCGGGTTCATCGGCACCTACGGCGTGTTGACCGCGGGCGGCCCCGACGGCCTCACCCTCGAGCGCTACGCCGGCATCGAGACGTGGACGAGGGCGCCCGAGCACGAGCAGGCCAAGGTCCCGGTGGCGGACGCGCCCCTCGTGTTCCAGTCGGTGCAGCCGCCGTCGAACCAGACGCTGGCGAACGTGAACGCCACGCCCGATTGGCCCACGGGCGCCGAGCTGGCCAGCGAGTTGTGGGCCAAGGGCGGCGAGCCGCCGGTCGACGGCGTGCTGTCGTTCACGCCCGACTTCCTCGCACGGATGCTCACCGTGCTCGGGCCGGTGGACGTGCCCGAGTTCGGCGAGACCGTCACCGCCGCCAACCTCATCGAGCGGGCCGACTTCCACACCCACGAGGAGCCCGCAGAGCTGGTCGGCGGGCGCAAGCGGTTCGTGTCTGAGGTGGTGCGGGTCGTGCTCCAGCGTCTGCTCGACGCGCCCGCGCAACAGTGGCGGGACCTGGCCAAGGTGGCGGCCAAGGGCTTCGACGCACGCGAGGCGCTGGCGTGGTCGAAGGAGGCCCCGGTCGAAGAAGTCCTCGGCGGTCTCGGTTGGGACGGCGCCTTCTCCGGCGCCGGCGGCGACTTCGTGGCCCCGTCGGAGTTCGAGTTCACCGCCAAGAACGGAAGGGGATTGCGCCGGACGTTCGACCACCGCGTCGAGCTGCGCCCCGACGGCTCGGCCCGGGTCACCACCGACATGACGGTGGCCAACACGCTGCCCCCCGATCCCGCCTACAACATCGACTCGCAGAGCTACGTGACGCTCTACGGGCCGCGGGACGCGACCATCGCCGACGGCACCGACCCGCCCGACGCCGACGAGCCGCCGCTGGCCGGCCACCCATCGGCCACGTGGCTCATGGCCGCCCCGCCGCTCGGGGAGGTCCACCGCCGGGTGGTGTGGGAGGTGCCCCGCCTCGCGGCCAGGCAGAAAGACGGCTCCTTCGCCTACCGCCTCACCTGGCGACACCTCGCCGCCCACACCGGCGACGTCGTCCGCCTGGAGATCGAGCTGCCCGACGGATGGCGATGGGACGAGGCGCCGCCGCCTTCCATCCAACTGACTTCCGCCTACGCGCGTTCATTCCGATACCGCAGCAGAAAGTAGGGCATTCACCCGGTTGATGGCTTGTGCGACCAAGGCCTACTGGGTAGGGTCGTTTTTGTCTCGGCGGACCCAGGGGAGGGTTTTCTCATGCGAACCAACGCAAGGCGAGCTGGCTTGCTGGCAAGGATCGCGATCTTCGCCGTCGGCCTGGCTGCACTCTTCGGCGGCGGCATCGCCCTCGAGCAGAGCGCCCGCGCTCCCCGGATCTCGGAGACACCGGCGCCCGCCTTCCAGACGATCGGCAACGAGAAGGCCTCCAAGGCCGACGGGAAGAAGGCCGACGACAAGGGCGACAAGAAGAACGACGGCCGCCCGGCGCATTGCGACGACGGCAAGGGCCGCGACGGCGAGAAGAACAAGCACTGCCAGATCTCTGGCCAGGGCTGACGCCTGGAGCGTCCGTCGCCGCCGCTGACGGCCCGACTACCGTGAACCGGTCCCTACCACGTCGGGGGAATCGTGTCGGAAGCCGGCCGAGATGGGCTGCGGGTGCTGGTGGTCGAGGACAACGTTGCCCACGCGCGGTTCGTGCGGTCGATCCTCGAAGACCTCGACCTCGAGCTGGAGGCCCACCAGGCCGGCCGGCTGACGAGCGCCTGCGAGCGGCTGGCGTCCGAGCACTTCGACGTCGTCCTGGCTGACCTCCACCTGCCCGACGCCCAGGGCCCGACGGTCGTGCAGCGGTTGCTGGAGATCGCCCCGCTGGTGCCCGTGATCGTGGTGACCGCCCTCGACGACGAGGCGGTGGCGTCGGCCGCCCTGGCCGCCGGGGCCCACGACTTCCTGGCCAAGGATCGCTTGACCGTCGAGCTTCTCGGCCACTCGCTGCGGCGGGCGGCGCAGCGGGCCGCGGGCATGGGGGCGTTGCGCCAGTCGGCGCTGCTCGAACCCCAGACCGGCCTCTACAACCGCCAGGGCCTCGAGGTCGCCACCGCCCGCTGCCTGGCCTTCGCCCGCCGCCAGCGCCACCCGGTCACGATCATCCACCTCAGGGTCGTCGGCGGCACCGTCGACGACTTCCTCGGCCTGGCCGGCCTCGTGCGCCAGACCGTGCGCGATGCCGACCTCGTCGGCCGCCTGGCCAACGATTGCCTCGGGGTCGTCCTGCCCGACGACCGCTCCGACCCGCCCGCGTTCCTCGGCCGCCTCGCCGCCCGCCGTGACGTCGGCCCCCTGGTCGGCCTCAACGTCGAGGTCGAGGTCTCGCGCTTCGACCCCCTGGCGCCGTTGCCCGCCGAAGAACTGCTCCGGGTTCCCGAGCGGGCCGAGGAGCGGCCCGCGGCCAGGCGCCGCGCCCTCGTCGTCACCTCCGAGGCCGGGCTGCGCGACGACGTCACCGCCGCCCTCGGGGGTGACTGGTCGATCCTCCACGCCGCGGGCTCGGCCCCGGCCCTGCGCATGGCCGCCCTCGAAGAGCCCCATGTGGCCGTCGTCGACCTGGCCCTTCCCGACGGCGAAGGGCTGGCCCTGGCCCGCCGCATCGGCGAGCAGGTGGAGACGGCCCACGTCCCGGTGGTGGCCGTCGGCCCGGGCGACACCGCCGACGCCCAGGTGGTGGCCCGCATGGGCGGCCTGTCGGGTTTCGTCGACCGCCGCCTGGTGCGCGCCGACCTGCTCGACGCCGTCATGCGGGCGTTGCGCTAGAGGCGTTCGACGTTGGCCCCGCCGGCGTCGAGCCGGGCCCGGGCGTCGAGTACCGAACGGGCCGCGCGGGACACCATCTCGTAGTCGAAGGCGTCGTGGTCGGTGAGGACGATGACGAGGTCGGCGCCGGCCACCTCGTCCTCGGTCGCCTCGACCCGCACGACCCGCCGGTCGACGTGCTCCTCGACCACGTGGGGATCGGCGGCCCGCACCTCGGCGCCGAGCGACAGCAACTGGGCCGCCAGCGCCACCGAAGGCGACTCCCTGGCGTCGCCGGTGTTGCGCTTGTAGGCCAGACCGAGCAACAGGATGCGCGAGCCGTTGACCGCCTGCTGGCGCCGGTTCAGCGCCTCGATCACGCGGCGCACGACGTAGTCGGGCATGTGGTCGTTGACGTCGTTGGCCAGCTCCACGAAGCGGAAGTTCTGGCCCAGGCTGCGCTTCACCCGCCACGACAGGTACGACGGGTCGATGGGCAGGCAGTGGCCGCCGACGCCGGGCCCGGGCGTGAAGCGCATGAAGCCGTAGGGCTTGGACGAGGCCGCGTCGATCGCTTCCCAGATGTCGATGCCGAGCTCGTGGGCGAACACCGCCAGCTCGTTCACCAGCGCGATGTTGACGTGGCGGAACGTGTTCTCCAACAGCTTGGTGAGCTCGGCCACCTTGGTCGAGCCCACGGCCACCGTGCGTTCGACGAGGGCCGAGTAGAAGCCGTCGACCGCGGCCAGCGATTCCGGGTCGATGCCCGACACCACCTTGGGCGTGTTGACGAACGTCCACGCCTGGTTGCCCGGGTCGATGCGCTCGGGGCTGTAGCCGAGGTGGAAGTCGCTGCCCGCGACCAGGCCCGAGCCCTCTTCGAGGATGGGCGCCAGCAGGTCTTCGGTCGTGCCCGGGTAGGTGGTCGATTCCAGGACGACGGTGCTCCCCGGCCGCAGCGCACCGGCCAAGGTGCGTCCGGCCGACTCGATGAAGGTGAGGTCGGGGTTGCCCTCGGAGAGCGGCGTCGGGACGGTGATGACGGCCACGTCGAAGCCGTCGCAATCGCCGGCGTCGGTCGAGACCAGGAAACGGCCCGTCGCCAAAGCCGCGGCCAAGGTGTCGTTGTCGACGTCCTCGACGTAGGAGTCGGCGGCCTCCAGGCGCTTCACCCTGCGCTCGTCGACGTCGTAACCCACGACGTCCATACCGACCTCGACGGCCCGCATGGCCAACGGCAGCCCGACGTACCCCTGGCCCACCACGACGACCTTCACCGGTTGCCCCACCCGTCAACGGTAACGCCGTATGGCACCATCCGGCGGTGCGAACGCCGGCGTTGGTGAGCGTGGTGATCCCGGCCTACAACGCCGCCGCTTACCTGGGCGCGCAGTTGGACGCGCTGGCCGGCCAGACCTACCGGGGCGCCTGGGAGGTGGTGGTGGCCGACAACGGTTCGACCGACGGCACCGCCGCCTTGGCCGTCGAAGCGAGGGGAGCGCTCGACGTGCGGGTCGCCGACGCCTCGGCCAGGCGAGGCGCCAACGCCGCCAGGAACGCGGGGGCGAGGGCGGCCAGGGGCGACCTCCTGGTGTTCTGCGACGGCGACGACATCGTCGAGCCCGAGTGGTTGGTGGCCCTGGTGGAAGCCGCGGCCGGCGCCGACGGTGTCGGCGGTCGTCTCGACGACGTCACCCTCAACCCGCCGGTCGTGCGCGAGTGGCGCGAGTCGTTGCAGTCGGACCAACTCCCTACCTCGTGGGACTTCCTGCCCTACGCCATGGCGGCCAACTGCGCGGTCTGGCGCGAGCCCTTCGAGCGCCTCGGCGGCTTCGACGAAGCCTTCCGTTACGGCTCCGACGACGTCGACTTCTTCTGGCGGCTGCAGCTCGCCGGCTTCCGCCTTGGCTTCGCCGCGGCGGCGGTGGTGCAGTACCGCTACCGCGGCTCGCTGCGCGACCTGGCCAGGCAGCACTACGCCTACGGCAAGTCCGAACCCCAGCGCTACCGCAAGTTCCGATCCGAGGGCGCGGCCGCCCGCCCGGTGGCAACCGTCGCACGCGAGCTGGCCCACCTGCTCGCCCTCGCGCCCAAGATGCTGCGATCGCCGCGGGAACGGGGCGCGTGGGTGCGCATGGCCGCACTGCGCGCCGGCCGCGTCGTCGGCAGCGTGCGGTGGCGAGCGGTGTACCTCTAGCGTGCAACGACGATGAAGCGAGCATTGAAGACGTGGGCCCGCGGCCGGGCCGGTGCGTTGGCGGCGGCGGTGCCCGCGGGCGCGGCCGAGCGCCTGCGCCACGCCCTCGACGACGCCCCCGAGGGATCGAGGCGCGCCGCCCTGCAGACCCAGGCCCTCGGCTTCGTCCGCCTGCGCGGCCTGCCGCCCGACCTCGGCCGCTTCGACGTCGACGGCGTCACCATGGAAGCCAGCGGCTCGGCCGTGGTCGAGCGCCTCTACTGGATGGGCCACCAGGGATGGGAGCCGGAGCTGGCGGCGTGGTGGCCGCGCGCCTGCAGCCTGTCGACCAAGGTCGTCGAGGTCGGGGCCAACGTCGGCTACCTCACGCTGCTCGGCGCCAGGGCCAACCCCGAGGCCGAGTACGTCGCCGTCGAACCCCACCCGGCGGCGGCCACGGCATTGCGCCGCAACCTGGCCATCAACGACGTCGGCAACGTCAAGGTCGTGGAAGCCGCGGTGGTCGCCGACGATTCCGAGCGGGTCGGGCTCCGGGTGCCGCCCGCCGACCGCCACGCCGTGCCCCGCTCGGCCTACCTCGACCACCCGAACCGGCTGCGGGACTGGCGCGACACCGTCGACGTCGAAGCCGTTCGCCTCCAAGACCTGGCCGCCGGCGCCGGCGCCATCCTCCTCGACGCCGAAGGGTGGGAGTGGTCGCTGCTCGACGGCATGACCGACGACCTGGCCCGCACCCACCCGATGCTGTTCGTCTGCGTGAGCCGGGTGCTGGCCGAAGACCGCCGCCTCCTGTTGGAGTTGCTGGCCTCCGGCTACCTGGCCTTCGCCCCCGACGCCGGCACCCTCACCGCCCTCGACCAGCGCGAGCTCCTGCGCCGCCTCGTACGGGCGCCGCGCCTCACCCGCCTGGTGTTGGCCACCGCCGAGCAGCTCGCGGCGCTGGTCCAGAGTCGGAGCCATTCGCTCAGCCGGCTGGCGGGCCCGCCGCCCTCGTCCGGCGTGGAGCCCGAGCCGGGGGCTTGAGCTCGGCCACCCGGTCCTGCAACTCCCGGATCGCGGCCAAGACCTCGTCGACCTTGTCGGCCGCGGGCGGAGCCGCCTCGGAAGGAGCCGGCCGGGGCGAGCGGTCGAGCGACTCGAGGGTCAGGGCCAACGCGATGCCGACGGCCAAGCCGATGCCGAGGCCGGTCAGCGCGTTCTCCAACGGCTTCGGCGAGATCGGCGTCGACGGAAGCGAGGCCTTGTCGATCACCCGCGCCTCCACCGGGTTCTGCTTGTTCGACTCGAGGTCGGAGATGACCTTCGTGACCGCGACCGCGGCGGTGTCGGCCAGCTCCTTGGCCACCGCCGGCTGCTCGTGGGTGGCGATCACGTCGAGCAGGAGCGTGTTGGGGCGCACCTCGGCCCGCACCCGCCCCCGCACCTCGCCCGCCGTCATCCGCCCGCCGAGGTCGCTGGAGATGAGCTCGGCGGTGGTGCGGGAGGTGGCGATGGCGGCGTAGCTCTGGAGCAACTGCGACGAGAGCTGCACGCCCTGCAACGCTTCTTGCACCCCGCTGGCCACCGGCAGGTTGACGAAGAGGCGCGACGACGCCTGGTAGGTGTCGGGGGTGCGAACGCTGACGACGACGGCCCCTGCGAGCCCCGCCAACACCGCCAGCACGAGGGCGATCCAGCGACGCCGGAACAACCCCACGACCGTCAAGAGGTCCATGTCTGTTCTTTCATACGAGGTCCGCGAACTCGCGTGACCGCCAACGGAACGCTGCCAGACCCACGACCAGGAAGGCGGTGGTGATGCCGATGCTCCAGGCCACCGCGGCTCCGTCGACCGGGCGGTCGAGGATGGCGGCCCGATAGAGCGACAAGATGCCGTCCATCGGGTTGAAGCGCAACAGCCGGCGGGCCCCGGGGGGCAACCGGTCGAGGGTGTAGAAGACGGGCGTGGCGTAGAACCCGATCACCAGGGCCGACTCCACCGCGTATCGCACGTCGCGGTAGGCCACGTTGAAGCTGCACGTGAGCGCACCGAGGCCGCCGATCAGCAGCGACTGCAGCACCACCGCCGGCAGCAGCAGGTACACCGGGCCGAGGTGGCCGTTGACCACGCCGACGACGAGCATCACCACCAACGAGGCCATGAACGTCAACGCGATGCCGCCCACCGACGCCAGCGGGAACAGCAGCAGCGGCACCGCCACCTTCTTCACCAACGCCGAGTTCTCGACGATGGCGGTGGTGGCGGCGTTCACGCCCTGGGCGAAGTAGGCCCACGGCAACATGCCGGCGAGGACGAAGGCGGGGTAGCGGTCGGTGCCGGTGATGCGGAACACCCGCTGGAACACGAAGGCGACCACCAGCGCCTGCAACGTCGGCTGGATCACGACCCACATCATCCCGAGCGACGCCCGCTTGTAGCGCACCTGAAAGTTCTTGCGCGAGAGCGCCCACCACAGCGCGACCCAGTGGCGGGTGCGCCGCGGCGCGGGTACGTCGACGGTGATGGCCGCCGCGCTCACACCGTCACCTCGGCCAGGCTGAACGAGGGCTCGACGTCGACCAGGCCGATGGCGCCAGGCCTGGCCTCGACCTCGAAGCGCAGGCACCGGGGGAACGAGACGAACGGCACCGACCAGTCGACCGCCGACACCGAGCCGGTCAGGAAGTAGGTGCCGCCGGCCACGTTGAGCCGGAACGACGCCGTCACCTCGAGGTGCTGGCCTGCGACCATCGGCGGCAGCATTAGCGCGCCCGAGTGCCACTGGCTGACCATGCCGGCGCCGTCGCGCTCGATGCCGACGTTGATCCGTCCCGCGGGCGCGTCGTGGTAGGCGGCGAACTGGAAGCGCACGGTGACGAGGTCGCCGGGCTGCCATTCCTCCGGCGTCGTGCCCGACGTGTTCACCGCCTCGACATCGAGCAGTTGGAGGTCGCCGGTCGGCCCCATGTCGACGACCTCGGTCGGCGTGCCGTGCAGCTCGCTGGTGATGCGGCGCTGGTACGCGGCCACCACCGTGGTGGCGTCGCCCTCGGCCACGGGCTCGCCCTTCTCCAGCAGCACGGCCCGGTCGCAGAGGCGCTGCACCGCGCTGAGGCTGTGGCTCACGAACAGCACGCCGACCCCCTCGGCCCGCATGGCCTCGATGCGCTCGATGCAACGGGTCTGGAACGGGATGTCGCCCACGGCCAGGACCTCGTCGACCACCAGCAACTCGGGCGTGGTGTGGACCGCGATGGAGAAGCCGAGGCGCATGAACATGCCGGAGGAGTACTGCTTCACCGGCTGGTCGATGGCGTAGGCGACGCCGGCGAACTCGACGATGTCGTCGAACCGGGCCCTGACCTCCTTGGGCGAGAGGCCGAGGAGCTGGGCGTTGAGCTCGACGTTCTCCCGGCCGGTGAGCTCGGGGTGGAAGCCGGCGCCGACCTCGATCAGCGGGGCGATGAAGCGGGGCCGCTGCAACGTGCCCTCGTTGGGCGTGCTCACGCCGGCGGCCACCTTGAGGAAGGTCGACTTGCCGGCGCCGTTGCGCCCGATCACGCCCACGACCTCGCCCGGGTGGACCTCGAGGTCGAGGTGGCGCAGGGCCCAGAACGAGCGGGCCCGCTCCCGCTTGAACAGGCCGAGCACGATCGAACGCTCCGGCCGCAGCGTGTACCGCTTGCCCACGCCCCGGGCGACGAACAGCGGGGCGCCGCTCATCGTCGGTCACTTTTGGTCGCCAAAACCGCCCGGCAGACCACTTTTGGCGACCAAAAGTGACCAATGAACGGGGGCGCGCCGCTCACGACTTGGCCGCCCGTTCGTAGACCTCTTCGTGCAACGGGCCGGCGTGGGCCGACCATTCGAACCTGGCCGCCTGGGCCACGCAGCGGGCGGCGGTGCCCTCGGTGCGGGCCAGGGCGACGGCGTCGAGGATGGCGCCGGCCAGCGAACGGATGGCGCTCACCGGGTAGGTCCGCACGACGTCGGTGCCCTCGGCGATGTCGAGGGGGCCACCCGAGGCGGTGGCCACCACCGGCGTGCCGCAGGCCAACGACTCGACGGCCACGAGCCCGAAGCCTTCCCACTCCGACGGCAGGACCGTGACGGTGGCGGCGCGGTAGCGACCGGGCACCTCGCCGAGCGATCCCTGACCGGGGAAATCGGTGGCCGCCCGCACCCGGGCCGCGGCCGCGCCGGCCAGCTCGAACGCCCCCTCGGCCTGCCCTTCGGTCCCCATGGCGATCGACAGCCTGGCATCGGGATGGACGTCGAGCACGAGGGGGAAGGCCCGGATGAGGAAATGGAGTCGCTTGGCCGCTTCCGTCGGATCGGAGTTGAACAGCACGACCGGCGGGCCTGAGCGGGCCGCGAGGTTCGGCGTGAAGTCGTCGAGCCACACGCCCGGGGGCACGACGTCGGCGGGGCGGCCGATCACCGGTTCGAGCGCGGCCGCGGCCGAGGTGCTGAGCGCGGTGACTTGGGCCGCGGCCTTGGCCGCCGTTCGCAACTCGAAGGCGCCGACCGGATGGGCCTTGGCCCAGCGGGCGTCGCGATGGCCGAGCTCGGTGTAGACGGACGGCTTCCCCACGGCTTTGGCCGCCAGCGCGACCGAGGGCACGAAGGCATGGATCACGTCGTAGTTCCCGCGGGCGAGGAAGGGCATCGCCACCGCGCCGACCGACCTGGTGGGGTCGACCTTGGTGCGGGCCGCCAACTCCATCACCCGCGCCGGCAGGTGTACCAGCCGTGCGCCGTACAGGTGCTCGGCCGCGGGACGGCCGTAGGTGACGAAGTCGACGTCGTGGCCGGCTTCGACGAGGTAGCGCACCAAGCCGTGGGCGTAGCGCTCGCCGCCCCTGCGGACGTTCGGCCACGAATGTGGATGGACAACGACGATGCGCATGGACCCCGGTGGTGGTTAGAGGAGGATGGAGCGGTGGCGGACGGAGCCGCGAACGAGGGCTGCGACCTCGGTGGCGTCGACGGCGAGCACGCCGGCGAGCGACGAGTACCGGCGAAGGCCTTCCTGGGTCACCGGCTGCTTGATCAACCGGTAATGGAGCCACGGCAGCGCGAGCAACAGCGCGGGCCGCTTGTGGCTGGAGAACAGCGCGGTGAGGCCCGACGCCGCCATGAGGATCGTCGTGAGGTGGGTCGGCTTCCAGAAGAAGCGCATGGTGAAGTCACGCCGCACCTCGGGGTGGCGTTTCACCAACAGGGGGAGGTCGGTCCAGCGCCAGGCGACCCGCAGCGAGCCACGGAAGCTGCTCGGGTCGATGCGGTGGTGGACGACGGCCTTGTGCAGGAACACCGGCTTGGCCCCGGCCTTCCGCACCCGGATGCCGAGGTCGGTGTCCTCGCCGCTCGGCGTCAGGAAGCTCTCGTCGAAACCGTCGACGGCCTCGAGGTCGGCCCGCCGGTAGAACGCGTTGCACGTCTCGAAGATGCGGGCGCTCTTGACGAACACGACGTGGGAGAAGGGCCCGTGCAGCACCCAGTGGCGGGGGTTCGGTTCGGTCTTGCCCACGGCCACCACGTGGCCCGCCTGCATGGCCCGCAAGCCCTCTTCCAGCCAGCCGGGCGTGGGCTCGCAGTCGTCGTCGGTGAAGGCGATCAACGGTGCCCTTGCCGCCCGCCACGCCAGGTTGCGGCCGGGCGCGGGGCCCCGATTGCTCTCGTGGCGCACGATGCGGATGTCGAGGGGCGAGGTCGCGGCCAGCTCGGCCAACAGCTCGGCCGAACCGTCGGTGGTGCCGTTGTCGGCGATCACGACCTCGAAGCGCTCGGGCGCGAGCGTCTGGCGCTCCAGCGACGCGATCAACGCCGGCAGGAACTCCCGACGTTGGTACGTCGAGACGGCCACGCTGATCTCCGGTGTCGTCGCCGCCATGGTCAGGAGACGGCGAACGACGACGCCGGCCCGGCCAGCTCGCGGGTGTACCACTCGACGGTCCGGCGCAGGCCTTCCTCGAGCGACACCTCCGGCTTCCATCCGAGGATCGTGCGGGCCTTGGTGGTGTCGGCGAACATGCGCCAGATCTCGGTCGGGCGGTCGGGCAGCGCGCCGAACTCGGCCTCCACCGGGTTGCCCATAACGTCGAGGATCTTGGTGGCCAGGTCGCGCATCGAGACTTCCTCGCCGCACCCGATGTTGAAGATCTCGCCCTCGATGCCGTCGGTCGTGGCCACGGCGACGAAGCCGGCGGCGATGTCCTCGACGAAGTTGAACTCGCGGGTCTGGCGGCCCTGGGTCATCTTGAGCTCGAGGCCTCGCAGGGCCCGCACGATCGTCTCGGGGATGATGCGGTCGGGGCTCTGGGCCGGGCCGTAGGCGTTGAACGGGCGCACCATCACGATGGGCCAGCCGCGGCCCTGGTGGAACATGCGGCAGTAGCGCTCGCCCGCGTACTTGCTCACGGAGTAGGGCGAGATCGGGTTGACCGGCTTGTCCTCCTGGAACGGCACCTCGATGTCGCCGTAGATCTCGCTGGTGCCGGTGTAGACGAAGCGCTCGTAGCCGATCGGGGCCAGCGCTTGCAGCAGGTTCACCGTGCCTTGGACGTTGACCTGCACGCACTCGTCGACCCGCTGCCACGACTTGCCCACGTGGGTGTAGGCGCCGAGGTGGAAGACGACCTCAGGCTTGATCTCTGCGGCCATGGCGTCCATCGCGCTGCGGTCGTCGAGGCTGGCCTCGTGGAGGCGCACGTCGTCGCGCAGCGGCAGCAACCGGGTCGGATACACCGACGACACCGTGCTGGTGAGGCAATGGACCTCGGCCCCTTCGACCAGCAGCCGCCGGGTGAGGTGGGAACCGATGAAGCCGGAAGCGCCGGTGACGAGGACCCGCTTCCCGGTCAGCGCTGCCACGGGACGTGCTCCTCGCGGATCATTGCGGCCATTTCCGCCATCTCCTTCTGGGTGTCCATCGACTTCCAAAAGCCTTGGTGACGGTAGACGAACAGCTCCTCGCGGGCCGCCAGCTCGGGCAGCACGTCGCGCTCGAGGTCCTCGCCCGCCCACGTGTCGAACACGCGGTCGTCGAAGACGAAGAAGCCGGCGTTGATCCAATAGTCCTCGATCACCGGCTTCTCGATGAAGCGCTTGACCGCGCCGTCGGGGCTGATGTCGAGGACGCCGTACTGCGAGCGGAGGGGCACGGTGGTGAGGGTGGCCGCACCCGGGTGGTCGCGGTGGGCCTGGAGGAGGGCGTTGACGTCGACGTCGCCGAGGCCGTCGCCGTAGGTGACCATGAACGTGCCCTCGAGGGCGTCGCGGCAGGCGAACACCCGGCCGCCGGTGTTGGTGTCCTCGCCGGTGTCGCGCACGTCCACCCGCCAGTCGGGGTGGTCGCGTTCGACGCCTTCGGCGAACGTGCGCAGGCACTCGACCTTGTAGCCGCCGGCGAGCAGAAAGTCGGTGAAGCCTTGGTTGGCATAAATCGCCATCACGTGGTGGAGGATCGGGCGGTTGCCGACCGGGAGCAGTGGTTTGGGGACGTCCATCGTGAGCGGGTAGGCCCGTGTTCCTTTGCCCCCGCACAAGATCACGACCTTGGGTGCGTTTCTCATGGCGATGGAGGAACGTTGACCCCCACGGAAACTCGCGTTGTTGCCGGTGCCCGCACGCCCGAATTGGTCAGTGTGGTCATTCCGGCCCATAACGCCGTGTCCGTTTTGCCCGAACAATTGGCGGCGGTGGCGGTTGCGGTGGCCGCCTACGACGGTCCGGCCGAGGTGCTGGTGGTCGACAACCGCTCGACCGACGCCACCGCCGCGCTGGTGGCCGCGGCCGGCTTCCGGGTCGTGCCGGCGATGGACACCGCCGGGCCCGGTTACGCCCGCAACGCCGGGGCTGCGGCCGCGCGGGGCGACCTGTTGGCCTTCTGCGACGCCGACGACGTGGTCGAGCCCGGCTGGCTCACCGGGCTGGTGGAGGCGGCCTCGTCGGGGGCCGCGGCCGTCGCCGGGCGCATCGACCACGAGGCCTTGAACGACCCTGGGCTGCGGTTGTGGCGGGCGCCTTTGCAGTCGGACGAGCTGCCCGTGCTCGGCGAGTATCTGCCCTATGCGATGACGGCCAATTGCGCCATGTGGGCCGACGTCTTTCGCTCGTTGGGCGGGTTCGACGAGTGGTTCGGTCTCTCGTCCGAGGACGTCGACTTCTTCTGGCGGCTCCAGCTCGCCGGCCACCGCTTGGTCTTCGCCGCCGACGCCGTCGTGCAGTACCGCCACCGGGCCGACCTGCGCACGCTGGTGAAGCAGCACTTCCAGTACGGCCGTTCGGAGGCCTACTGCTATCGCAAGTACCGCTCGGCCGGTATGCCCGCCCGCCGGTTGCGGCGATCGGCCAGGGACTGGCGCAACATGCTGCGGCGGGGCCCTTCGATGTGGTCGGACCCGATCTCCCGTGGCGTATGGCTGCGCCTCGTCGCCTACCGCCTCGGCTACGTCTCGGGCAGCGTCAGGGCCCGGGTGGTGTACGTCTGATCCTCGCCGCGGTGCGGTGGATCATCCAGTTGGCGGCGAAGTCGAGGGCCGACGCCCTCAGGCCCCAGAGCGGGCCGACGCGGTAGCGCCGTCGGGCGACCCGCCACGGTCGTATCGAGAATCGCAACCGCGGGAGCTCTCTCGTGCGCCAGCGTTCGGCTTGGTCGGGCATCGTCTTCGTGATGCGGCGCACCTTGCCGAGGAGCTCCTTGGCCGTGCTGCGGGGCGGGTGGTCGACGATCGCATCCGCGGTGAAGACGAGGCGGAATCCGGCGGCCGTGGTCCTGTGGCAGAAGTCGACGTCCTCGCCACCGGGAAGCCGGAAGTGCTCGGCGAACGTGACGACGTCGAGGACTCCTCTCCTGACGGCGAGATTGCACGTGGCCGCGTAGCCGTCGCGCTCGACGTAGACGCGCTGCCTCAGGTGGCGTTGGGAGTCGACGAAGCCGGCCGGCGTCGGGTGGTCGCCGAGGGCGAAGCGGACGTCGCCGCCGCTGAGGTCGGCGCCGGCCAGCGCCCGGGTGTGGGCTTCGGCCCAGTGCGGGTCGACGGTGCAGCCGGCGTCGACGAAGCACACGACCTCGCCGGTGGACTTGGCGATGGCCGCGTTCCTCGCCGACGCCGGCCCCCGGTTCTCGGGCAGCACCACCGCGATGGCGTCGTGGGCCGCGGCCACTGCCTCGAGGGCGGGGTCAGGGCCGTCGACCGCCACCACCACCTCGACGTCCGGCGTCGCCGACCCTCGTATCGACCGCAGCGTCTCCTCCAACCCCGATGCATCGCCCATCACCGGTATGCACACCGACACCGTCGTCATGGCCCGGCGGTCACGACGGAGCGATCGAGGTAGGTGGTGAGGAGGCGGTCGGCCACGACCGACCAGTCGCGGTCGGCGACGGTGGGGTCGGGGGCGGGGCCGCGGCCTGAGGCGAGGGCGGCGGTCGTGGCGGCGACGAAGGCGGGGACGTCACGGGCGACGGTGATACGGGGCGAGAGGTCGCTGCCAGGCACCGGCGTCGATACCACCGGCAGGCCGGCGGCGAGGTATTCGAGGGTCTTCAACGGGTCCATGCTCGCGGTGAGCGGGTTCAGCCGATGGGGGACGAGGCCGGCGGCCGCGGCTTGCAGGAGGCCGGGCACGAGCGCGGGTGCGATCGGCCCGAGGGCGTGGACGCCGATGCCCCGCAACGACTCCGACCCGGGGCCGGCGGCGACGACGGTGACGCCGGCCTCGACCAGCGCGGCCAACAGGTCGACGTCGACCCGCTCCTCGACCACGCCGGCGTAGACCGCGAACGACCCGGGGGGCAGGCCCGCGGGCGCGGCCGCGCCCGGCGTCGAGAAGCGGGCCAGGTCGACGCCGTTGGGCACGACGTCGATCCCGAGCCGGAAGTCTTCGGCCAAGCGCGCCGCCAACGCCGCCGACGGCGTCGTCACCGCGTCGAGCCGCGCCGCTGCTCGATACCCGGCCTCGACGTGGGCCGCCAGCGCCGCGACCGGGGCGAAGGCCCGCCAGTCGTCCACCGCGTCGAAAGCCCCGATCCCGCCGAGGCGCGGTACCAGCGGCACCCACAACGGCGTGGCCGCGACCGCGAGGCCGGGTCGCCATCCCAACGCCCGCCGCAGCCGCCTCGCCGTCAGCCCCCACGTCGAGCCGTCGACCGCAGCCCGTACCGAGACCATGCCGTCAAGCCACGAGGGCTGCACGGTCGGCGGCCGCCGCACCGCCCCGAGACCGAACTCGGGGAAGTCGACCACCGCCAGCCGGCCGATGCGGGCGTCGTCGCGCCACCGCTCGACGACGGCGCGCCAGCGGGTGTGGTGGCCTTCGAGCTCGCTCCACCGGCTGCCGAGGAGGACGACGGCGTCGACCGGCACTCAGGCGCCGGGGTCGTAGCGGGCCACGAACGCCGAGACGTCGGGCGAGCACAAATCGCCCACGCGCGACAGCACGACCTCGAGCGGCCAGTCCCACCACGCGATGCGCGACATCGCCTCCCGCACGGGCTCGTCGAAGCGGTAGCCGACGACCGCAGCCCGGTTGCCGGTGACGACGGCGTAGGCCGGCACCGAGCCGCCCACCACCGCGCCCGCGCCCACGACCGCGCCTGTCCCGACGGACGCGCCGCTCAAGAGTTGCGCGCCCCGCCCGATCCAGACGTCGTGGCCGATCGTCACGTCGCCCTTGCGCTTCGGGTGCCCGTCCTCGCCCGCGCCCGGCAAGCCGAACAGGATGCGCAACGGCGAGGTCGTGACCCAGTCGGCGTGGTGGTCGCCGCCGAGGTGGATGACGACGTCCTCGCCGATCGAGCAGAAGGCACCGATCGACAAGTCGGTGTCGAGGTCGTAGCGGGCGATGGTGGGGAAGCCGTAGGTGCCCTGGCCGACGGTGGCCCGGCCGTCGGCGACGGCATCGGCCAGGCTCCGCGACAACGCCGGCACCGGCGGCGCATACGGGTGTGGCGCCGGCTTCGCGGGCGAGAGCAGCGAGGCCAGCCGGCGGCGCAACGGCACCCGGGCGACCTTAGCGAGCGGCGCGTACGAATGCGCGCGTCCGCAGGTAGTCGAGCGCGGCCACCTGCATGACCCAGGGAACGCCGCCGACCCCGCGACCTCGCGCAAGGGCCTTGGCCAGGCCGAAGCCGAACCGCGGCGCAGGCAGCTCCGACGCCGGCAGCCCCCGCACGCCGCCGCCCACGCGGCGCGCCTTGGCCAGCACCGAACCCCACGACTGCCGGGGCGGATGCACGATCGACGCCTCCGGTGAGTAGACGAGCGAGAAGCCGGCGGCGCGGGCACGGAGGCAGAACTCGCGGTCGCCGCCCGACTGGAGGCGGTCGTCGAAGCGCATCGACTCGACCACGGCCCGGCGCACGGCCAGGTTGCACGTGGCCGCGTACCCGCCTTCGTTGACGTAGGCCTCCTGGCGCAGGTTGCGGCGGGCGTCGACGTACTCGGCCGGCGAAGGTCGCGACGGCAACGGCACCTCGACCGCGCCCCCGCTCATGTCGTGGCCGGCCAACGCCTGCACGTGTGCGTCCAACCACGACGGCGACACCAGGCAACCGGCGTCGGTGAAGGCCACGACCTCGATGCCCTCGTCGGCCAGCACGAGATCGAGGGCGGCGTTGCGGGCGGCGTAGCTCCCACCCGCCACCGGCAGCACGACGGTCTCGGCCCCGAGCGAGCGGGCCTCGGCTTCGACGGCGGCGTCAGGTCCGTCGACGGCCACCACGACGCGCACGCCGGGCCCGATGGTGAGCAAGGTGTTCGCCAGCCCGGCGGCGTCGGCGCGCACCGGGATGCAGACGGCGACGCCGTTCAGCTCAGCGCACCTCTTTGACCAGCGGCGTGGCCGGCGTGGGCCCGTCGGCCAGGGTCGCGGTCGAGGTGAAGCCGCGGCGCACGGCCTCGGCCAACACCGTCGAGTACTGCTGGGAGTACGTGCCCCCGCCGTCGAGGTCGAAGTACTGGTGGGTCTCGTAGCGCACGTTGCCGGCCGGGTCGTTGATCCACGCCTTGGGATGGGTGGCCCACACCTGGCTGATCGTCGACCATTGGTAGGTCGGCACCACGACGGTGCGGCTCTCGCCGGCCGAGCGGATGGCGCCGACCGCCGCCTGCGACGCCGCTTCCCAACCCTTGGCGCCGCCGGGGATGTCGTGGGGCTCGTTCATCACGTCGAAGGCGACGATACCGGTGGTCGAGGTGAAGGCCGCGGCCAGCTTCGTCCAAAGGTCGGTGAAGGCCGACACCGGCAGCCCGGCCGAGCCGATCGCCTGGCGCACGCCCTTGCCCTGGGCGGCGTCGAAGAGTTGGTAGCCGCCGTAGTTGTGGACGTCGAGGATCACTCCGATGCCGGCGGCCTCGGCCCGGGCGACGGCGGCCTTGATGCGGCCGACCTCGGCGGCGTCGAGGGGCCCGCCCACCGCCGGCTGGACCCGCTCCCAACGGAAGGGGAGGCGCACCGTCTTGACCCCTTGCGAGGCGAGGTAGCTGTAGGTCGCCTGCGAGTCGTAGGTGTAGGTCGTGCCGTAGGTGCCGGGGTTGGCGTTGGAGAAGGTGGTGACGACGTCCTTGACGGGCACGCCCCAATCGCCTCCGTTGGAGTTGACGCCCCGGCCGGCGTTGGCCCCGAGGTGGGCGGCCACGACCGAAGCCTGGGTGTTGGGCCGGTTGACCGGCGAACCCCACGCCGTCGACTCCCACACCGAGAGGCGACCTGTCGGGCCCCACCGCTCGCCCGCGGCCCACGCCGTGACCCAGATGCCGGCCTTGTCGGCGACCCGGTACCACTGCTCGCCGACGGCGTTCCACTTGGCCCAGTCGGCGCCGTTGGCGCCACCGTCGTCGGGCCAGCCGACCTCGCCGACGTAGCCCTGCACGCCGTTGGCGGCGAGCCAGGTGACGAAGGCGTTCTGCTGGTTGAGGATGCGGCTGCACACGGCATCGCAGGGAACGTCGTTGGTCCCTGCGGATGCCGGTGCCACACTCCCGAGCAAACCGGCTGCGGTCATCGCAACGACCACCGCCAGTTTTCCGAGCCTTGCCACGTTCCCTTATCGACCGTCACTGCGGCCCACGTGACCGAAATGACCCGCTACCTCCCGAAAATGACCCAACCGAGCCATGACACCCAGGGTTCTCTCGCGAAGCCCCGCACGAGCGCGGGCGTGGGCGCGGGCGCGGGCGGGGCCGCGTTGGTCTTCGTGGCCACGGTCATCGCCCTCGGGGCCGGCAACGACCAGGAACGGATGCTCGGCTTCGCGCTGGCCGGGGCGGTGGTGGCCTTCGCCCTCGTGGGCCGGCCGCAGTGGATCGGCCTGGCGCTGGTCGTCACCGGCGCCACCGTGTTCCCCTCGAAGGCCACCGCGTTCGCCGTCGCCGGGCTGCGCTCCGATCTGGTCGAGGTACTCGGCCTCGCCTTCCTGGCGTTGGCCTTGATGGCGTGGTTGGCCGGGACCCGCCGGCCGTCGTCGCCGTTCGCCGGGCCGGTGTCGCTGCTACTGGTGGCGGCGGTGGTCGGGGCCATCGTCGGCCAGCGCCACGGCGCCTCCTTGGGCGAGGTGCAGGGCCCGTTGCGGACGTACTTCCTCTACGGGTTGTGCCTGCCTTTCGCCTGGTTCTTCGCCACGTTCGTCGACCGCCGGCGGTTGGCCGATTGGATCGTCGGCCTGGGCTCGCTCGGCTCGGCGGCGGTGGTCGTTCACCAAGCCGGGGTCCACATCCTCAACTACGCCGTCAGTGACGAGGTCGTGACCCTCGGGTCTCGGGCCGACGTGGCCCGCATCCGGGCGCCGGTCACGACGCTGGCCGTCCTCGCGCTCCTGATCGTCGTGGCCCGGGCGGCCAAGGGCATCGGCAAGCTCGAGGTCGCCGAGATCGCCGTGCTCTCCACCTGCCTCGCCCTCTCGTACACCCGCAGCACGTGGTTCGCCACCTTCGTCGGGATCGTGTTGGTGGTCGTCGCCCGGCCCGGCCCTCGCGTCCCATTGCGCGGCCTGCGCACCGCGCTGGTCGTGCTCGCCGCCGGCACCGGGCTCTACGCCGTGGCCACCCTCGGCGGGCTCGGCCACGCCGGCCAGGTCGTGGCGTCGCGCTTCGGCACGTCGTTGAACTCGCGTGTCGTGGAAGACCAGTCGTACCAGCAGCGGCTCGACGAGAACGCGGTGGCGGTGAAGGCGATCCGTCGCAACCCGGTGGTCGGCGTCGGCCTGGCCCGGCCCTTCGGCGTCGATCGGGTCGTGTACGTGGCCGACCCTGCCCCACGCCTCGTCACCGTCCCCCAGTTGTTCGTGCACAACATCGTGCTCATGGTGTGGTTGCAGCTCGGGCTGCTCGGCGTGGCCGCGCTGGCGTGGCTCGTCGTGCGCCTCTTGCGGACCTTGGCCACGGCCAGGGTCGCGGGCACCGAGCTGACCGTCGCCGGCGCCGCCGCCGCGGTCGCCTTCCTCCTCCAGGGCCTTCTGCAGACGACCGTCCAGCACCGGCCGACCCTCATCGCCCTCGGCCTCGCCCTGGCCCTGGCCACGCCGGTGCTCGCGCCCGCGCCGACCCCCGAAGCGTGAGTGGGGCGGGCCGGCGGCGCTTCGTCTGGGTCACGCCCGAGTCGATCGACCGCCCCCGCTCGGGCGGCGCGCTGCGTTCGGCCCGGTTGCTGGCGTCGTTGGCCGCGGTGGCCGACGTCGACGTGGTGGTGGTGTCGGCCGCGCCCATCGACACGTCGGCCACCAAGGCCGCGCTCGGCGTGCGCAGCGTCGAGTGGTTCGGTCGCGACCTGCGGGGCGTGGCCCGCCGGACGTTCGCCCTCCGGCGGGGCTGGCCGTTGTCGTCGGCAGGTGCGTGGTCGGCGGCCGCGGCGGCGCGGGTCGCGGCCCACGCCGAGGACGGCGCCGTCGTCATCGTCGACCACCTGCGGCTGGCACCGTTCCACGTCCCCGGGCGGCCTTGGGTGTTGTCGTTGCAGAACGTCGACTGGATGCTGGCCCGCTCGACCACCCGGGCCGTCGAGGCGGGGTACGAGGAGTGGGCCCTGCGTCGGGCCCAGCGGGCCGCCGTCCGCGATCCCAACTGCCGCATCGTGGTGGTGTCGGAGCACGACCGTTCGCTCGTCGGCGGCGACGCCGTGGTGGTGCCCAACGGCTCCGACATGCAAGCCGCACGCACTTCCGTGCAGGCCGCACGCGATGTGGTCTTCGTCGGCTCGATGGACTACCCGCCCAACCTCGAAGCCGTGCGCTGGTGGACCGACGCCGTGTGGTCCGAGGGGATGCCGCCGTTGGTGGTCGCTGGGCGGGGCGCGGGGGAAGCGGTGCCGGCCCACCCCGGGGTCGTGAACCTCGGCGAGGTCGACGACGTCGGCCCCGTCCTCCAACGGGCCCGGGTGGTGGCGGTGCCGCTGCGTTCGGGCAGCGGCACCCGGCTGAAGATCCTCGAGGCCATGGCCCACGGCCTCCCGGTGGTGACCACGACCAAAGGCGTCGAGGGCATCGACGCCGTCGACGGCGTACACGTGTTGGTCGCCGACGATCCGCGCGAGTTCGCCGCCGCAATCGATCGCGTCCTCACCGACGACGACCTCGCCGCCCGCCTTGGCGCCCAAGGCCGCGCCCTCGCCGAAACCATGTCGTGGGACGCGG
>JAXDPV010000192.1:0-12695 GCA_034668185.1 Actinomycetota bacterium | reverse complement strand
GGGAAGGGTGCATCGGCGTAGCCGGGCAGGGCAAGTGGGACGAGGAGAGCGATCGCGAATACGCTGATCGCGGCCGCTATTTGGAGCAGACGATGACGCACGGCGCCTCCTGGGGGATGACGGTGGTTCGATGACCGCAGTTACACGTCCGCCCCAGTCCCTGATTACCGACCTGCCAGAATTTTCTTCGCTCTGGCCGAGCCTGTTCTCCCGGGTCGTGGCCGGCCTGCGCCAGCGGGGGGTCGACTGGGCGTCGGCCGAGGACGCGGTGCAGGAGGCCGGCGCCCGGGCCCTGGCCCACGCCGTGCCTTATACGTCGGAGGAAGACCTGTGCCGCTGGGTGCAGACGGTGGCGTGGCGGGTCGCGGTCGACAACCACCGGCGGTCGGCCCGTTGCTCGGGCCCGGGCGGGCCGACCTCGGTCGCGGCCACCGACGTGGCCAGCGAGGTCGAGGCCCGCATCCAGTTGCGCAACGTGGGTCGGGTGTTCTCACGCTTGTCGCCCAGCGACCGGGCCGCGCTGCTCGAGGCCACGCCTCCCGATCAGACCCGCCAGGAGGCGGTGCGGGCGGCGGTGCGGCGCCACCGGGCGCGGGCCCGGTTGGTCGCGCTGGTCGAGGGCTTGGGCGGCGTGTTCGGTATCCCCTCGTGGCACCGGCTCCGGTGGTGGCGCGCGTTGGTCGTGCCTTCGGTCGCGGTGGCCGTGCTGGTGCCCTTCGCCCTCTTGCTTCCCGCTGGGCCGGTCGATCAGCCTCCGACCTCGCAGGTCGAGACGCCGAGCTACGCCACTCGCTCGCTCGTCCCCGCGGCCCACGTGATCGACGCCGTTGCTCCTGCTGTGGGTCTCGGCGGCGGCTCGGCCGGCTCGGGCGAGGGTCGTGCTACTGGCGGGCACGCCCCCGCCGGCGGCGTCGGTGGCTCAGGCGGCGCCATCACCTTCGCCGCCCCCATCCCCGGCCCGCCCGGCGAACCCCCGCAGGGCGCCGTCGGCGTCCGGCCCAAGGCACCCGACACCCCGATCCTCTGCAGCCACAACTCGACCACGGGCCGCACCTGCACGCCGGAGAACGACGTCCTGGACGCGGTGTCATCGGCGTCAGGGGTGCCCCTCCACCGGCCTTAGGCGGTGAGGGCGGCCGCCGTGCTCTGGTCCTTCTTCGTGCGGCTGAGGTAGACGACCACGCCGAGGATGGTGGCGAGGAAGAGGGCGCTGGTGGCGACGGTGCCGAGGCCGAGGCCGCCGTCCTTGCGGGGTTGGGAGAGGAAGTCGCCCATGGAGGCACCGAGGGGGCGGGTGAGGATGTAGGCGACCCAGAAGGCCAGCACCTCGTTGAGCTTGAAGAGGAAGTAGCCGATGGCCACGAGCCCGATGAGGGCGGCGAACATGAGCGCCGACTTCCAGTAGCCGAGGTTCAGGCCCTCGGCCACGAGGTCACCGGCGGCGGTGCCGAGGGCGAAGGTGAAGAGGATCGCCGACCAGTAGAAGCCCTCCCGCTTGGTCGTGAAGATCGTGTGGATCGACAGCGTGCGCTCGCTCGAATACCAGACGGCGAAGGTCACGGCCAGGGCCACGGCGAAGATGGCGGTCGTGACCCGCAACGACACGCCGAGGTTGTCGACCAGGTTGTCGGTGACGAGGGTGCCGACCACGCTGATGAGCACCACCGCCAACCAGTAGAGGCCGGGCACGTACTTCCTCGCCCGGAACTGGAACGACAGCGCGACCACGAGGGCGATCGTCATGATGACGCTGGTGCCCGTGAGGCCGAGCTTCAGCGTGGTCGAGAGGAAGTCGGCGGCCGTCTCCCCCACCGTCGTCGCCATCACCTTGATCAGCCAGAAGTAGACGGTGACCTCGGGGACCTTGTTCAGCATCTTTCCGGCGGCCAGCCGTTGCGCGTCGACGTTCACCCCACCCGAGGGTACGAACGCGACATTCGACGTCGGCTAGACGACGGTAAAACCTCCGCTCAGCGCCCCACGGCCCGCTCGAGCTCGGCCTTGTTCATTTTCGAGCGGCCCTCGATCCCCTTCTGCCGGGCCTCGTTGTAGAGCTGGTCCTTCGTCCGGCCGCCGGGGCCACGGTGCGAACGCAACCCACCCCGCCGCCCCGACGAGAGGTCCTTCACCGAGGACCGGCTCTTCTGCTTGGCCTCGCCGGCCCGGGCCCGTTCCTTGTTGACCGTGCGGGCGGCGATCTCCTCGGCGGTGTCTTCCTTCTCACCCCGCTCGCGGAGGCCCTCTTTGATGTGCTTGTACTGCCGTTCCCGTTTCGCACTCCACGCTTTCTGCGGCATCCCGGTCCCTCCTTACGTTCGATCGGAACCGTCCTACCCGCCGGGAACGCTTAGGTCACCCGGCGCAGGACCCACCAGACGGTGAAGACGACCAGGCCGGCGGCGGCGAGCAGGAACACCCCCGCCTCGATGCCCTGCAGCGCCCAGTACTGGCTCGCCGGGTGAAACGTCTGGATCGTGCGCAGGCCGAGGCCGTCGAGGCACGGCTGGAGGTCGCCCTTGCCGAGGAGGTCGCCCGAGTTGACCGTGATCGACGGGCACCAGTGGTGGAGGCTCGTCGGCGTGAAGTTGAGGTTCCCGTTCGAGCTGAACACCTCGCCGGTGCGGGTGAGGATGCGCCCGTCCACCACCCACCCGCCGAAGTTGGTGCGGGGCTCGCGGCCCAAGGTCGCGAACGTCATCACCTTGGTCGGCAGGAACCGCGACCTGGCCAGGCTGCCCACGAGACCGCGGCTCGCGACGAAGCCGAGCAGGGTGACGCCCATGGCCGGCACCGTCCGGCCGAACACCGCGCCCGCGGCCACGCCGAGGGCGAAGGCGAAGAGGGTGTAGGCGATGGGCACGATGCCTTGGAGGTCGAACAGGCCGCTCGACATCCGCGAGCCGTTGATGGTGTTGAAGGGTTCGGCGAACCACGACGACGTGAGGGCGAAGGCCGCGGCCACCACCAGGGCGACGGCGCCGACGAACGCGAGCTTGGCCAGCAACCAGCGGCGGCGCGTCGTGCTCTGGGTCCACACCAGGCGATGGGTGCCCTGCTCGACTTCGCGGGCCACCAGCGGCGCGCCCCAGAAGAGCCCGATCAGCAGCGGGCAGGCGAGCACCAACGGCATCAGGAGCTGCATACTCCTGAAGCGATCCTCGAAGGCGAAGCGGAGGTCGCCGCAGCCGGCACCGGCCTTCAGGCACGCCTCCAGGCCGCCGGTGTGGAAGACGCTGTGGACCTGCTGCCCGAGCATGAGCATCGCGAGGCACAGGCCGCCGACGACGAGGCCCGTGGCCAAGAACAAGGCCCGGTGTTGGCGCCACGTGAGCCAGGTCATCGCACGGCCTCCATCGGTTCCGGCCCCGGCAGGGCGCCCGCGCCCGGGTGGGCGAGGTAGGCGAGGACGAGCTCTTCGAGGCTCGGCGTGCTGACGTCGAACGAGGGGTCGTGGATCGGCGCCGGCGTCCGCACGAGCAGCAGCGACTCGCGCTCGGTCGTCTGCTCGTCGACCACCGACCATTCCCTCGGCAGCTCGTCGGCGGTACGGCGGCTGCCCCGCACGACGCGGTGTCCGGCGACGAGGTCGTCGGCCGTGCCCGCCAACTGCACGTGGCCCGCGGCCAGCACCACGAGGTAGTCGCACACCCGCTCGAGGTCGGCGAGCAGGTGCGACGACAGCAGCACGGTCATGCCCGTCTCGGCCACGGCCGTCATCAACGTCTGGAGGAACCCGCGCCGGGCCAGCGGGTCGAGGCTGGCGAGGGGCTCGTCGAGCAGCAGGATCTCGGGCCGCTTGGCCAGCGCGAGGGCGAGCGCCACTTGGGCCCGTTGCCCGCCGGAGAGCTCGCCGCTCTTCTTGTCGGGCGGGATGCCGAGCTCGCGCCACCTCGCTTCGGCCATGGCGACGTCGAAGGTCGGGTTGAGCGCCTTGCCCATGCGCACCAGGTCGTTGGTGGTGAAGGACTTGTAGAGCGGCGTGTCCTGGGCGACGAAGCCGACGCGGGCGAGGAGATCGGGCGACTGGCGGTTGGTCTCGCCGAGCACGCGGATCTCGCCGGTGGTCGGCTGGGCCAGCCCGACGGCCAGGTGGAGCAAGGTCGTCTTGCCGGCGCCGTTGGGGCCGACGAGGGCGGCCACCCGCCCGGCCGGCAGCCGCACCGAACAGTTCTCCAGCGCCCACGTCCGCCGGTAGCGCTTGCCGAGACCCGAGGCTTCCAGGGGCGCAGTCAAGCTACGCCTTCCTCTCGGGATTCACGAAAGGTGTCGTTGAAGAGGGCGAGCACGCTCTCCTCGTCGAGCCCGGCGCGCTCGGCCGCTGCGAGCCAGCGACGGAGGTCCCGCCGCAAGGCCGGATGGCGCCCGACGTTGGCTTTCTCCAACCCGCGCTCGACGAACGTGCCCACGCCAGGCCGGGCCGACACCAACCCCTCGTGCTCGAGCTCGCGGTAGGCCTTGAGGACGGTGTTGGGGTTGATGGCCACCTGGGCCACGACCTCCTTCACCGTCGGGAGCTGGTCGCCGGGGCCGAGCACGCCGAGGCGCAGCGCCTGCTTCACCTGCTGCACGAGTTGGAGGTAGGTGGCCACCCCCGACCGCCCGTCGAGCCGGAACGTGATCATCGCCATTCCGCTATTTATCTAGGAAACTAGATAAATGTCAAGGCCATCGCCCCAAACCGGCCACGGCGTCGTAGGTGCTCTGGAAGAAGGCGAGCACCATGGCGTCGGGGTCGGCGGCCCGGCGGACGTCGGCGTAGGGCAGGAGGAACTCGCCGAAGCCGCGGTCGAAGAAGGCGGCGTCCGGCTCGATGCGAGCGTCGGCGAAGCCATCGGGCGTCGGGTAGCCGTAGGCGTAGAACGAACCCTCGTCGCTGCCGCCCGGCCAGAAGCCGCAGCTATGGACCTCGTGGCTGTAGGCCAACCGTTGCACCCAGTCGGGGCAGTTGGGCACGCCGCCGGGATGGGGCGGTGCCGGCCGTCCGGAGAAGCGGGTCGTGGCCAGGTCGGCCCCGCCCCAGAAGTAATGGACCGGGCTGGCCTTGCCGTCGAAGCCGGCGCGGAACACCTGCATCACCCGGTGGGCCTGCACCATCGCCAGCCAGAAGCGGCGGGCGGCGTCGGCGTCGTAGGCCGCGTGCTCCTCGTCCTCGGCGAAGGGCGTGGCGATGGGCACCTCGGTCGGCGACGGGTGTCGGATGGTCACGTCGACGCCGAGGTCGTCGAGCGCGGCCATGGTCTCGCGGTAGAAGGCCGCGACCGACTTGGGTTCGAGGACGACGTCGCGCGCACCGCCGTCCGACGTGCGTACGTGCAAGCGATGGTCGACGAAGTCGAACTCCATCTCGACACCGCGGTCGCCGGCCGGCATCAACGACGTCGTCAGGCCCCTGGCGGAGACGTGGAGCGCGATCCCCCACCAGTGGTTGACCATCGGCTCGAGGGCCAGCTTCACCTTGCCCACGACCTGGGTCCAGAGGTGCAGCGTGACCCGGGTGTCTTCCCAGTCCGACAAGGTCAACTCGGGCCACGTCATGTCGGCGTCCACTCTGTCACCATTGACCGACCAAAGGAGCTGCCTTGGACACCACGATCGCGCCCGGCTGGCCCGACGACCCCGACGTCCAGCGGTTCGTCAAGCACTGACCGGCGGCCTCACCCTCGGCTCGGCCAAGGGCCGCATCGCGCTGGCCGCGACCGTGGCCGCCAGCGGCATGGCCATGCTCGACGCCACCGTCGTCACCGTGGCCGTGCCCCGCATCGGCGCCGACTTCCACGCCGGCTTGAGCGGCCTGCAGTGGGTGCTCACCGGCTATCTGCTGGCGTTGTCGTCGTTGATCCTGTTGGGCGGCGCCCTCGGCGATCGTTTCGGCCGCCGGCGGGTGTTCGTGATCGGCACGCTGTGGTTCGCGGGCGCGTCGGTGGTGTGCGGCGCGGCGCCGAACCTCTGGCTCCTCGTCGCCGGTCGGGTGTTGCAGGGCGTGGGCGCGGCCTTGCTCACGCCCGGCAGCCTCGCGATCCTCCAGGTGAGCTTCCGCCAGGAAGACCGGGCCGCGGCCGTGGGCGCGTGGTCGGGGCTCGGCGGCGTGGCCGGGGCCATCGGGCCGTTCGTCGGCGGGTGGGTGGTCGACGGGCCCGGGTGGCGATGGGCGTTCCTGCTCAACGTCCCGGTGGCGGCGTTGGTGGTGGCCTGCACCCACGCGGCCGTGCCCGAGACCCGCGATCCGAACGCCGCCCGGGGGCTCGACTACGTGGGCGTGGCCATGGCCGTGGTGACGTTGGCCTCGGCCACGTGGGCCCTCACCGAGGCCGGGCCCAAGGGATGGGGCGACCCGTTGGTCATGGCTGGTGGCGCCGCTGCCGTGGTGGGAGGCGTCGTGTTCGTGCGCCGGATGCTCCGCCACCACGACCCGCTGGTGCCGCCGGCGTTGTTCCGCAATCGCGACTTCACCGTGATGAACCTGGCGACGGTGTTGTTGTACGCCGCCCTGGGCGTGTCGTTCTTCCTCGTCGCCTACGAGCTGCAGGTGGCCGCGGGCTGGAGCGCGTTGCGGGCCGGCACCGCGCTGTTGCCGGCGACGCTGTTGATGCTCGTCCTCTCGGCGCCGTCGGGCACGCTCGGCCAGCGCATCGGGCCGCGGCTGCAGCTCACCGTCGGGCCGTTGCTCACCGGCGCGGGCTTGTTGCTGCTCGGCCGCATCGGCCCCCACGCCTCGTGGGTCACCGGCGTGCTGCCCGGCGCCGCGGTGTTCGGGCTCGGGCTGGTGACGTTCGTGGCCCCGCTCACGGCCACCGTCATGGCGTCGGTCGAGCCGGCCCACGTCAGCGTCGGGTCCGGCGTCAACAACGCCATCGCCCGCACGGCCGCGCTGGCGGCGTTGGCCGTCGTGCCCGTCGTCTCCGGGCTCTCGGCGGCCCGGGGCCCGGCCGAGGTCACCCATGCGTACCGCATCGCCATCGTCATCGCCGCCGTCGTGGCCGCGATGGCCGCGGCCCTCGGCTTCTTCGGCCTGAGGCGCGGCCCGCGCCGCTCAGGCTCGTTGGTAGCGGAGGAGGACGACGCCGTTGCCGAAGCCCCGGGTCTCGACCAGCCGGAGGTCGGTGGGAGCGTCGGCGGGCTCGAAGAGCGGGCGGCCCCGCCCTAGGACGACGGGATGGACGTAGAGGCGGTACTCGTCGATGAGGCCGAGGCGCCGGAACGTCGCCGCCAGGTCGGCGCCGCCGACCACGAGGTCGCCTTCCGTCGCCGCCTTGAGCGCCTCGACCTCGCTGGCCACGACCTCCCGCACGATGGTGGCGTTCCAGCCGACCTGCTCGATCGTCCTGGAGTAGACGAACTTGGGCATGTCCCGCCAGATGCCGGCGAACTCCACCATTGCCGCCGTGCTCTCGGGGTCCTCGTCGGCCGTCGGCCAGAAGTCGGCCATGAGCTCGTAGGTGATCCGGCCGTCGAGGAAGGCGCCCACCTTCGCCAGCACCTCGTTGAAGTGCCAGTGGAGCTCGTCGTCCACCTTGCCCCAGTCGATCTCCCGATTCGGGCCCTCGAAGAAGCCGTCTACCGACACCGACATCCACAACACGATGTTGCCCATGCTCCATTCTCGCGTTGGCAGTACCGTGTGGGTCGTGGGTAGCCGAAAGATGGAAACTCGGCCCCGTGAGCGGGAAGTCGAAGAGGTTGTCGACGCCCCCCTTCCCGGCGCCAAGACGAGCACCGAGCCCGATCGCCCTTCGACCGTCAGCGGCCATCTGTTGTCGCTCCAGCGGAACTACGGGAACGCCGCCGTCACCGGCGTCGTGCAACGCAAGGAGCGGCCGGCCTCGACCGATGCCCCCGGGGCCAAGGGCAAGAAGGCGACGAAGAAGAAGGAGCCCGAGCAGACCAACTACGCCCCGACGGAACACCACCCTCGCTACGGCGACTGGACCGACGAGGCCTTGAGCACCCGGGCCAGCGAAGCCTTCGACCAGAACGCCAAGAGCAGTTGGTACTTCGCCGCCGAGCTCTACGAGGAGTACTGGTTCCGGCACAAGGAATACAAGCCGGCGGCCATGAGCCTCTGGCGGGTCTACAAGAAGATCGGCGACAAGCCCCGCGAAGACTTCTGGGTCAAGGTGCAGAACGGCGAGATCAAGCCGGGCAAGCCCAAGACCGAGGACATGTCCGACAAGGCGTTCTAGGCGAAGTCCCTGGGTGCGAGTTGGTCGGCGGGGATGATCCCGAGCCGGCCCGCCTGGTAGTCCTCGAGGGCTTGGAGGATCTCGGCCCTGGTGTTCATCACGAACGGTCCGTAGTGCGCGATGGGCGCGCCGATCGGGAGCCCGCCGAGCAGCAGGATGTCGAGGGGTTCGGCCTGGGCGTGGCGGTCGGCGGCGGTGACGACCAGGTGGTCGCCGGGCCCGAAGACGACGAGCTGGCCGCTCTCCACCGGCCGGCGTTCGGCGCCCACCGTGCCCCGGCCCTCGAGGACGTAGGCCATGGCGGTGAACGACGGGCTCCACGGGATCTCGAGTTGCGCGCCCGGCGCGAGGGTCGCGTGGGCGTAGGTGATCGGGGTGTGGGTCGCGCCGGGGCCGCCGAACCCGGCGATGTCGCCGGCGATCAAGCGGATCAGCGCGCCGCCGTCGTCCGACGTCAGGAGCTTCAGCGATTCCTTGGTGATCGACTGGTAGCGCGGGTTCGTCATCTTGAGCCTGGGCGGGAGGTTGACCCAGAGCTGCACCGCGTGGGCCGGGCCGCCGCCGCGGTACATCTTCTCGGTGGGCAGCTCGTCGTGGAGGATGCCGCCGCCGGCGGTCATCCATTGGGTGTCGCCCTCGCCGATCACACCGCCGCCGCCGTTGGTGTCGTGGTGGGCGATCTCGCCGTCGAGGATGTAGCTCACGGTTTCGAAGCCTCGGTGCGGGTGCCACGGGGCGCCCTTGGCCTCCTCGGGCGCGTTGACCTGGGGGCCCAGGTGGTCGAGGAGGAGGAAGGGGTCGGCCTCCGAGAGCGCCATCGCGCCGGGGAAGGGCCGCCTGATGGTGAAGCCGGCGCCTTCGGTCTGGCTCGGCGCGGTGACGACCTTGGCCACGGGGCGGGCCTTCGAGCCGGCCAGGTCGGGCCGGGGGATGCGAGGAAGGACGAGGGTGTCGTCGACGGTGATGGCCGGCATGGTGCCTCCACGTGTTGAGTAATTGACTTCTCAACAAGTTTGACGGCCAGCTTTATGCCCGGCGTCCCGGGGGGTAGAACCCGCCCGAGGAGTGGGGCCCCATGGGTGAGGGTCGTTCGGCCGTTCGCGAGGAGATCGATGCTTCGTGGCAACGCTCGGCCGTCGCGGGCCTGAAGCCCGAGCGCTTCGACGTTCCCTTCACCGACGACGTCGACACCGACCTCCCGTTGGTCAGGGCCGCCCGGCCGGTGATCGACGAGTTGGCCAACGACCTCGGGCCCAACCGGGTGAGCGTCGTCCTCACCGACGACCTGGGCCACCTCCTCGACCGACGGGTCGCGGACAAGACCCTGCGCGGCCGCCTCGACCGGATCTCCCTCGCGCCCGGGTTCGTCTACGCCGAGAACGTGGTCGGGACCAACGCCATCGGCACCGCCCTCGAGCAACGGGCGCCGTCGTTCGTCGACGGCCGCGAGCACTTCGCCGAGGCGTTGACGGCCATGGCGTGCGCGGCCGCGCCGATCGTCGATCCCCAGAACGGCCACGTGCTCGGCGCGGTCGACCTGTCGTGCCGGGTCGCCGACGGCAGCCCGTTGATGCTGGCCCTGGCCACGCGCACGGCGCGGGAGATCGAGTCGCGCCTGGTCGACGACGGCCGCGTCGCCGAGCGGGTCGCCCTGCAACAGTTCCTGCGGGCCCGCCGGGGAGCGAAGGCTCCGCTCGTCTTCGTCAACGAGCGCACCATGATCGCCAACGCCGCCGCCGATCGCCTGGTGTCCGCCGAGGACGAGGCCATGCTCTGGGACGGCGCGGCCCGCTCCCTCGCCAGCGGGCAAGACACCTTCGTCCTCACCCTCACGAACGGCACCTCGGTGACGGTGTGTTGCGAGCCGGTGCTCGACGGCGGTGCGCTGCTCGGCGCGCTCCTGCAACTCCGTCCGCCGGAGGTGGCCGCTGCGGCCGACGGTTGGCTGCGGCCTTTCGGATGGGACAGCCTCACCGACGCCGAGCGCAGCGTCACCGCCCTCGTCTCCGAAGGGCTCACCAACGTGCAGGTGGCCGAGCGCCTCTTCGTCTCCCGCTACACCGTCGACTTCCACCTGCGGGCCGTCTTCCGCAAGCTCGACGTGACCTCGCGGGTCGACCTGACGCGCCTGGTCGTGGAGCGGGAACACGACCGCCTCTCCTTGAACTGATCGCCCGCCACTACGCGCCTTTGTGGGGTTCAGCAAACGCGCCGGCGTCATCATGGTCAGGGAGAGGTGTTCCCATGGACCCGAACCACGTCGACCTACCGATACTCGTGCTTGACCTGGAAACGCTCACCGTGCGAGCCGCCAGCGCGGCGGCACTGGAGGTCATCGGCAAGACGCCGGCGGAGGTCGTCGGTCACACGGTGCCCGACCTGCTCGGACCGAAGGCCGCCGAACGGTGCGCCGGCGCGATCGAGGCCCTCGGCCTCGGGGTCATCGACTTCTACCGCTCGTACGGCTGGGTGGCCAACGGCGACTGCGAAGGACCGATCACGGTCTGGGTCCGCGCGCTGCAACTCGACCGCGAGTGCATCGCCTTGGTGGAGTTGGCCAGCGGGGACGAACCCCAGCACAGCCCGCTCGTCAGGTACCTCGGCCGCGAGCCACTTGAGATGGCGATCGGCACGGCCGACGCGTCGTGGACGATCACGTCGATCAGCACGGACATCGAGGCCCTCCTCGGCTTCCCGGCCGACGAGGTCGTCGGGCGGCCGCTGCTCGGCGCGGTGAGACAGGACGACGTCCCCCGACTGCTCGACGCCGACGCCCGCACCCACGACGCCCGGGCCGTCTCCCTCGGCATCGAGATGCGCCACGCGTCGGGCGAGTGGACGCGCGTGTGCTGCGTCCTCACCTCGCTGGTCGGCGCGACCGACCGGTACTTCATCCTGCTGCCCGACGCCGCCACCGACCGGACCGAGGCGGCGCGGGTGTCCGACCTGGAGCACCACCTGTGGCGCATCGCGGCCGAGGTCGACTCCAGCGGGATACTCCAGCGCATCGGGCCTACTCCGAACGCGGCCCGGGTCCCGCAGATGGGCGCGCTCAGCCTGCGGCAGTGGGAGGTGTTGAGCCGGCTCCTGCGCGGCGACCGGGTGCCGACGATCGCTAAGGAGCTGTTCGTCAGCCAGAGCACGGTGCGCGACCACCTGTCGGCGATCTTCGAGCGCTTCGGCGTGCACAGCCAGGCCGAGCTCATCGCCCTCTTGCGGGGCACCGACGAACTATCGGGCTAATTCGACATTCTGTCGATTACCGGCATCTCGTCCCGTGGCGAGGATAGATCTGTGCAAAAACATCACGGTCAACCCGTTCTCGACACGCCGGTGGCTCCGGTGGCTGACCGGCTGCTCGCACCGGTGGCGGTGATCGCTCCCGACAGCACCCTCCTGTACGTCAACCCGGCCGCGGCCCACGCCGTCGGGCAGGAGCCGGCGTGGTTGGTCGGCCGCCGGATGCTGGAGCTCGTCCATCCCGACGACCGGGCCCGCGTCGGGCGGGAGCTGGCCATGGTCGCGTCCGGGCGGCCGAGCGGCGGGGTCACGACCTACCGGCTCAGGGCCGACGGGTCGCGCGAGTGGCGGATGTTCGAGTCGATCGCCGACAACATGCTCGACGATCCGAACATCGCCGGCATCCTCGTCACCAGCCGCGACCTGACCGAGCAGCGCATCCACGAGCGTGAGCTCTACGACGCCGCGTTCCGCGACCCGCTGACGGGCCTTCCGAACCGGGCCAAGATCCACGACCACCTCGACGCGCTGGTCGCCGACGACGACCCGCTGGCGGTGGCCTTCGTCGGCGTCGACCGCTTCAAGCTGATCAACGA
Organism: Actinomycetota bacterium; assembly: GCA_034668185.1. GTDB lineage: Bacteria > Actinomycetota > Acidimicrobiia > Acidimicrobiales > CADCTF01 > DATLED01. Next base: position 679 of record JAXDPV010000192.1, on the reverse strand, counting down.
CTCGCTCGGCCATACGACCGGCGACGCCGTGCTCCAGATGGTGTCGGCCCGCATCGCGTCGTGCGTTCCCGCGGCCACGGTGGTCGGGCGGTTCGGTGGCGACCTGCTCGTGCTGCTCACCGCCGGGGTGGCGGCCGGCGAGGCACGGTCGCTGCTGTGGCGCATCGTCGAGCGCATCAGCGAGCCCCTGTTCATCGCCGGCCACGAGCTCCGCCTCTCGGCCAGCGCGGGGATCGCCCACAAGGACGCCAGCGCGACCGTCGAGTCGCTGTTGCGCGACGCCGGGTTGGCCTTGCACCGGGCCAAGGCCCAAGGTGGCGGCCGGGTCGAGCTGTTCGAGGCGGCCATGCGGGAGGCGGCCATGGCCAGGCTCGAGCTCGAGGCCAACCTTCGCCGAGCCATCAGCCATTCGGACTTCGCCCTGGCGTTGCAGCCGATCGTGCGCCTCGACGACGCCACGCCGGTGCGGGCCGAGGCCCTGGTGCGCTGGCACCACGAGGGCCGCACCGTCGAACCGTGCCAGTTCATCCCGGTGGCCGAGGAGACCGGGCTCATCATCCCCCTCGGCGACTGGATCATCGACCGGGCCGCCCAGCTCGCGCCCCGGGCGCCGGGCGGTCAGGTCATGGTCAACCTGTCGGCCCGGCAGTTGGCGTCGCCCGGGCTGCCCGAGCGCATC
>JAXDPV010000191.1:0-7814 GCA_034668185.1 Actinomycetota bacterium | reverse complement strand
TTGGCGGTGGGCGTTCGTGGCCGCGGCCGTCCTGGCCTTCGTGGCCGCGTTGACCGTGCCTTCGGTCGGCGCCGGCGACGGTGTCTCCCGGGCCCGGGCGCCGGGGGACGAGCCCCGGGCGGCGGTGTCGTACCGCCCGCTGGCCGTACTCGCGGTCGCCATCGGCCTGGGTGCGGCCGCGGCCGGGACGTTGGGCGCCTTCCTCACCAACGCCGCCGTGGCCGCCGGCGTGGGCGCGGGTTCGGCCGGGCTCCTGGTGTCGGGCGGCAGCGCGTTCGGGATCGCCGTCCGCCTGGTGGCCGGGGTGCGGGCCGACGCCCGGGGCCGTGGCCACCTGCGGGTCGTGGCCCTCATGCTGGTGTTGGGCGCGGTCGGCTACGCCTTGTACGCCACCGAGGTCCCGTGGTTGTTGGTGGCGGCCACGCCGCTGGCCTTCGGAGCCGGTTGGGGTTGGCCCGGGCTCTTCAACCTCGCCGTCGTGCGGGAGAACCCCCACGCGCCCGGTCTGGCTTCGGGCGTGACCCAGACCGGCACCTACGTCGGCGCCGTGGTGGGCCCCGTCGTCTTCGGCGCCGTGGCCGAGGCGTGGGGGTATCGCACGGCGTGGCTCATGGCTTCAGCGGGCGCGTTGGCCGCGGCCGTGGCCATGTGGGCCGGGCGGTCGATGGTGCGCCGGGCCCGGGGCCTGGTCGTGCCGGTGTAGCGGTCGCCGCCGCCGCTAGCCGACCATGGCGCACTGGCCGCCGTCGACCGGCAGGACCACGCCGGTGATGAAGCGGGCGTCTTCCGAGGCGAGGAAGAGGGCGGCGTGGGCGATGTCCCATGCGCTGCCCTGGTGGCCGAGCGGCACCCGCTTGGCCCGCTCGGCGGCGAGCACCTCGCGGCTGATGCCGTAGGCGGGGGCGGCGGCGTCGACGGCCATGGGCGTGTCGATCAACCCGGGCATGATGGCGTTGACCCGCAGGCCGTGCCTGGCGTTGGTGACCGCGAGGTTCTGGGTGAGGGCGTTGACGCCGGCCTTCGACACTTTGTAAGCGGTGAGCGAGCCGGCGGCGGCCACGGCCGCGACCGACGAGACCAGGACGATGGCGCCCGATTTCTGGGCCCGCATCACCGGCACCACCGCTTTGCACGTGCGCCACATGGCCTTGAGGTTGACGTCGATGATGCGGTCCCAGCCGTCTTCGGTCAGCGACGACGGCGTGCCGTCGCCGGCGGCGATGCCGACGTTGTTGTGGAGGATGTCGATGCGGCCGTCGAGCAGCGTGCGTGCCTGCTCGACCAGCTCTTCGCCGGCCGACGGCGACGAGGCGATGTCGAGGACGACGGTCTCGGCGGTGCCGCCCTCCTCGGCGATCATCGCCTGGGTCTCGGCCACCGATCCGGCGTGGCGGTCGACGAGCACGACCCGGGCGCCTTCGCGGGCGAACAGCAATGCTGTGGCCCGGCCGTTGCCCATCGTCATGCCCGGGGTCTGGCCCGCGCCCACGATCACCGCCGTCTTGCCCTCGAGCCGGTTTTTGCCCTTGCTGTTGCCGTTGCTGTTGCCCACGGTCACGCCTCGCCCAACGCCGGCAGGCCGGACCGCTCGGGCTCGACCCCGAGGGTGTTCAAGGCGCCGGCCAGCATGGCGTAGTGGCCCGAGAGCATGGGGATCTCGATGAGCTGGCGCTCGTCGTCGAACGACGCCGTGAGTGCCGCCCAGGTCTCGTCGCTGATGCGATGGTCGTCGACCAGCTCGTCGACCGCCCGCAGCAGCGCGGCCTCGGCCGGCGACCAGCCGGGGGCGCTCGCCCCTTCTTTGGCCACCGCCCGGATCTCGTCGGGCGACAGCCCGGCGGCGCCGGCGATGGCCACGTGCTGGGCCCACTCGTAGGTCGAGCCGCATCGCCACGCCGTGCGCAGGATCACGATCTCCCGGTCCCGGGCGGGAAGCTTCCCTCCGAGCAACTTGCCGCCGAAGGGCATCCACCGGCGGAACAGGCCCGGGTGGCGGACCAGCGTCGAGAAGATGTTCAGCGTCTGCGGCATCGCCGACAGCAGCGTGCGCTGCTCGTCGCTCAGCTCGTCGGGTCGGAGTGGGGCGAGACGGGGGGCCATGCCCTCACTCTGGCATCCGGGTCGCGGCCGGTGCCGGGTGTGGCGCAGCGAGCCGGCTTGTAGGCGGGGTTCTGTCCCCCGGGCCCTTGCGGGACACCGGTTCGGTGGTCATCCATCTACGCGGCCTACCTGGGGAATTGGGCGGGCCGCCCTTCCCCTGCTTGGCCTTGCTCCGAGTGGGGTTTGCCGAGCCGCCCGGGTCGCCCCGGGCGCTGGTGCGCTCTTACCGCACCGTTTCACCCTTACCTGTGCGCCGCCGGTTGCCCGGCGCCGCCATCGGCGGTCTGTTCTCTGTGGCACTTTCCTGCGGGTCGCCCCGACTGGCCGCTAGCCAGCACCCTGCCCTTTGGAGCCCCGACCTTCCTCGACCCGGTGACCGCTGCCGGCCCCGAGCCGCGACCACCCGGCCGGCTCGCTGCCCCGACATTCTCGCACGGACCGCCGGATTGGTGGTCACTTGTGGCGACCAAAAGCGCCCGATCGGGTTGTTTTGGCGGCCAAAAGTGACCGATGAACGCCGGCTGGTGGCTGGTGGCGGTGGCGGCGGCGCGGGTCGCACGTCAGACGCCGATGACACGAGCGGTGGCCCGGCGGGGGGAGAGCTTGACGACCTCGATGGCCGAGGGGAGCTGCTCCTTGATACTGACTATCTCCAATAATCCTGTGCAGTAGCTCCACGGTCTTGGGCTGATCGGGCATGTCTCAGACTCCTGTTCGGGGTGTTCGGTAGACCGGCGTTTGGGGGTCAGAGCCCTCCGTCGGCAAGGCGGATGCCATCCCGCCCGCCCGGTTGAGGGAGCCGGTCAAGGGCCGGATCGGTTGTTGTGGTCCGGGCACGTGTGCCGGGAGTACGTAGGCGGCTTCTTTGCCTGGCGCACGGACCGCCCTCGACGGGCGAGCGACCGGGCGCAGTCAGGAGGTGCGTGGAACGGAAGTCGACGGCGGCCGGTGGTGGTGTGGCTGGGCCCAGGACTGGACAACGGTTCCGTCAGGCGCGGCGACGTAGACCGACACGGAGCCGCGCCCATCGGCGTCGATCCCTGCGACGTTGTTGCCCGAACCGGTAACGCTTGCCGCGCAGGTCTTGTCGTCGGTGGTGAGGACGAGTCGCTCGCGCCCTCGGGCGTCACGGATACTCACGCCTATCGTGTCGTCGTCTTCGTCATAGTCGTCGTTGGCGAGCGTGCCGATCACCACTCGCACCCGACCGTTGCGGTCGATGACTTCCAGCCGCGTCGTACGCACCACATCAGTACCCTTCGTCACGTCGGTTCCTCTCCGTAGGAATCGGCCAGGCCGGGGGCTGTTAGCGCAGCGCCCCGGCCACTGATCGATCAATTGTCTATGAACAAAGACAATAGGATGCCGCTTGGGATATTGTCAACGTTTCTAGACTCAGCCCTGTGACGCCCCTCGTCCGGACCGAAGACCTCGTCGATGCTCAGGAAGTCGCGGTGATTCTCGGCCTGTCCCACCGCGAGAGCGTCTCGACGTACCAGCGGCGGTATGCGGACATGCCGAAGCCGGTGGTGGACCGGAGCAACGGTCGCACCCGCCTGTGGCTTCGCGGCGAAATCGAAGCCTGGGGCAAGGGTCGGCGAGGGCGCGGCGCTCCTGCGGGCTAGGCGTCTCAGCCCACCTACGAACGGGAAAATGATCCGTTGGTGCCATGGCCTGGGTGGCGTTAGCTGTGTTGTGATCGTGGCGCCAGAGTTGGACGGGTGGGATCGTCCCGGTAGCCGGCGCCGAAGAGGCCGGTGCGGAAGCGGGTGAAGTAGGGAAGCCCGGTACTGGGCGGAGATGATCCGCCATCCGCCAACGAACCGTGAGAGCCAGGCGAGAACGACGACCGCTTGGAGGACTACTCATGGGCAACGTGTTCGAGCATCGCGTGACGCGTGGCGCGGTGCGGCTGGTGCGGCGGTGGGAGGAGGAGCCCGGCGTATCGCCATCGCGGCGTGGCGGCGGCACGAACGCCGGTGGGCGGGGCCAGTCGACGGCCGGGCGGCAGCAGCGGCAGTTCAGCGCCCGTAGTCGCCGGTCGATGCGGTACGAGTTCTCGGCGCTCCCTTGGGAGCTGCTCGGCCACCGCCCCGCGATGGTGACGTTGACGTATCCGGCGAATTGGCGGGCTTGCGCCCCGGACGCTCGTGCCGTGGTGCGGCACCGGGAGGCGTTGAAGGAGCGGTGGCGGCGCCGGTACGGGTCGCCGGTCGGCGTGTGGGTGATGGAGTTCCAGCCGCGGGCGCGCCGGGCGGCCGAGGAGCAGCAGGCACCGCATGTGCATTTGTACGTCGGCTTGCCGGACATGCCGGATGCCGAGTTCCACGGGCTCGTGCGGCGAACCTTGGCGCGGAAACGGTTAGAGCGGGATCTCGGGAAGTACGAAGGGCGACGTCGAGTCGGGCCGCCGGATGGCGAGTTCGCTCGTTGGCTGCTGCAAGCGTGGTGGGAGGTCGTCGGAAGCGGCGACACGCTGCACAGGCGTCGTGGCGTGGATATCACGCCCGCCTTCTGGTCCGAAGAAGCGGAGGCGGCGGCGAACCGGGTACGCATCGCGGACTACTTCTGGCGTGAGTCGGGCAAGTGGGGACAGAAGACGCCACCGGAAGGCTTCGGTGGGCTGGCCTTCTACGGGCGGTGGGGCGGTCGCCGCGGGTTCGAGCCGATGGAGGGAGCTCGCCAGATAGAGGACCGGGTGTTCTACGAGTTGCGGCGGGTGTACCGCCGATACGTATCGGGCCAGATGCGGCAGGAGGCCGAGCGGCAGGGTCGCAAGAGTCGGCCCTATCAGGGACCTCGCGGGCGGGACGGCCTGACCGCCTTCGTACCGGATGCCGTGGCGCTTGCCAGCCGGTTGCAGATGTGGGCCGAGGGTGAGGCGGCGCGTAAGGCGTTGGCGGCGTCGAGGTGACGGACCAGCGTCTCGGGGCGCGGCGCCGCCTGCGGAGCAGGCGCCCGCCCCGATCGGTCGACGGCCTCAGCCGCGTTGACGTTTCTTCGCGTGCGGGGTTAGCCGAGGACCGAGGCGGCGCGGTCACGGGCACCGGTGTCGAGGGGATCGAGGTAGCAGCGCATGGTCGTCGCCGGGTCGGCATGGCCAAGGACCTTCTGGATGTCCAACAGGTCGAAGTGATGGGCGCCGGTTGCATCGGTGCTGTGGTGAAGGATGCCAGCGGCGCTGCGGCGAAGGTCATGAGGCGTGACGTGTCCGAGTCCGGCCAGCCGCGCACGGTGTGTGACGACCCGCCAAACGGCATGGTCGCTGACGCGGAGGTGAGGCCTGAGGGTGAGCGCTCCGAAGCCGCCCGCGGTGGTGCAGACGATCGGCATTTTGGGCGTTGGGGGATGCCCGACGATTCCGGTGACCTGGACGACCCAACGATCGAGCGCGTCGGCCAGGGCAGCGCCGATCGTGATGGTTCGAGCCCGATACCCCTTTCCGGTCCAATGCAGCTCCGGTGGGGTGGTGCTCACGGCCTTCCACGTGAGGCTGCGTATCTCTTCGGCACGGAGCCCGTTCAGCCCGAGGCGGATGATCAGTTCGTCACGGATCGCGAGGGGCGTGTCGTCGCGGCACGCGTCGATGAGTTGACCGAACGCCTGGCCATGGTCGAGCCATCGGGCCGGGTTCGGGGCTTGCAGCTTCCCGTAGACGCGCGGCGTACGACTGACCGGCTGATCTGGCGGAATGATCCGGTCGAGGTGGGCGGCCGTGAGTTCGCCATTCCTGGCGCACCAGCGAAGGAAGGTCCGGAGGGTGGCGGTTCGTTGGCGAATCGAGTTGTTGGCCAGCCGCTGGCCGTCGTTGCCGGTGGTCGCCCACTCGACGTAGGCCGCTTCGGTGAGGTCTGCCGGGTGGGCTGCGCCGGTCCGGGCGAATAGCACTCGCAGGTTCGTCTCGTGGACTCGTCTCGTGTTCGGGTTGGCGTAGCGAGCGAGGTAGCGGTCGAGGAGGTCGTCGGCAATTTCGTTGCGTCGGCTGTCGCGACCGAGTGGTGGGACTACTCGGAGACGACTCGGGCGGTTGCCCGGCGACCTGGCAGTTTGAAGACCTGGATCGCATGTGGGAGAGATTCCTTGATGTCGGAGGCGTGGGTGACGACCAGGACCTGGCCGAAGCGGGCCCGCAACCGCTCCAGGGCGAGGAGCATCCGCTCCTTGCGGTCGTCGTCGAGGGGGCCGAAGACCTCGTCGAGCACGAGCAGGCCGACGGCACCGCCCGACTGGAAGCGGACGTGCTCGGAGATGGCCACCCGCAGGGCCAGGTTGGCCAGGTCGGTCTCCGAGCCCGAGAACCGGTCCATGCCGAACGACCGGCCGCCGTCGACGATCTGGATCTCGTAGGTCTCGGGGTCGACCTGCAACAGGTCGTACTCGGAGTCGGTGAGCTCGTCGAACAGCTCGGCCGCCTGGGCCGACAGGCGGGGGCCGACGGTGGCCACCACGTTGGTGCGGAACAGGTTCATCAGCTCGGCCATGCGACCCAGGTGGCGGGCCGACTCCGAGGCCTCGGCCAGCGCGGCGTGCTGGGCCTCGGCATCGGCCAGCCGTTGGGCCTCGGCCTCGGCCGTTACCTGGGCCCGCTCGGCGGCGATGCGGGCGGTGTCGGCCGCGGCCTGGGCCCGCTCGGCGCGCGCCCGGGCGCCGTCGCGCTCGGCCTTCAGCGCTTCCAGTTTGGCCGGGTCGAAGGCCAGCCCCTTCACCTTGTCGAGTAGCGCCAGCCGCCGGCCCTCGGCCGACGCCAGCCGGTCGGACTCCTCGGCCAACTGGGCCTCGGCCACGGGCTTGCGACCGAGGGCGCCCTCGAGCTGGGCCAGCCGGCGGGCCGCGGCCCGGCGCTCGGCCACCTCGGCCTCGAGCTCGACGGCCAGGGCCTCGAGCCCCTTTCCGTCACGAACCGGTTCCCCGGCGACGGTTCGTGACGGAAAGCGAGGAAGGGCGAGGGCGTCGGCCAGCGTGACCTCGGCCGCGGCCCGTTGGTGGCGGTGGCGTTCGTAGGCGAGCTGGGCCTCGGTGGCGGCGCGGTGGGCGGCGGCGGCCGAGCGCAGCCGGTCGGCGGCGGCCGAGGCCAGGGCGGTGAACTCGGCCTGCTGGCCGGCGAGCAGGGCTTGGCGGGACTCGGCGTCGGCGAGTTCGGCCCGGCGGTGGTCTTGGACCGAGGCGAAGGCGTCGCCGAGCGACTGGCCGCACACGGGGCAGTCCTCGTCGGCCGAGAGCGTGGCCGAACGGGCGAGCTGGGCCCTGGCCCGCTCGACCTCCGACCCCGCCGCCTGCAACGAACCGGCCAACGTGTCGAGCGCCTCCTTGGCCGAGGCGGCTTCGGCGGTGGCCCGGGCCAACCCGTCGTCGTCGGGCGCGACCGGTTCGTCGAGCGCGGGCAGCGCGGCCAAGGCCGTGGAGGCCGCCACCGCCGCCCGCACCGCGACCAACGAGGACTCGACCTCGTCGAGCCCCTCGGCCAACGGACGCAACCCGTCGAGCTCCGACGCCGCCACGGACAGCGAGGCCAGCTCGGCCTGCAACGCCGCCACCCGGGAAGAAGCGGCGTCGACCTCGGCCCGCACCGACTTGCCGTCGCGCACCAGGGCGTCGTGCTCCTGGCGCACCTCGTCGAGCGACACCAAAGCCGCCGAGGCCTCGTCGGAACGAGCCCGGGCCGTCGCCAACGCCGTGGCCTCCGAGGCGGCGTCGGCCGCGGCCGACACCGCGGC
>JAXDPV010000190.1:0-11672 GCA_034668185.1 Actinomycetota bacterium | reverse complement strand
CTACCGGGTCGGCCTCAACTGGGCGACATCGGTGTTGCGCCGCCGGCACCGGGCGCCGCAGCCCCACGCCGAACGAGGACCCACCGACCTCGATCCCCTCCCCGAACCCGCCGTCAAGCAAGCGCTGGCCGAACTCGACGTGAAGCAACGTGCCGTCGTCGTCTGCCGCTTCTACCTCGGCCTCACCGAAGCCGAGACCGCCGCCGGCCTCGGCATCCGCCCGGGCACGGCCAAGAGCCGCCTCCACCGCGCCCTCAAAACCCTCCAACCCCGCCTCGAACACCTTCGCCAAGAGGAGTCCCGATGAGCAGCAACCACCAAGACGCAGTCGACGAAGCCATCGACCTCGAACCCGCGGGCGAAGCCATCGTGATCCCGCCCGGCGACGTCGCCGCCGTGATAGCCCGCAGCCGCCAACGCCAGCGGCGCACGACAGTGGCCACGTCGGTCGTGGCCACCGTCGCCCTCCTCGCCACCGTCGCCGCCGCCCGCCTGGCGACCAACGCCGACAACGCCGGCAACACCACGCCCCTGTCGGCCAACGGCGGCGCCCTCGTGCCGGGCGACGTCCCCATGCGCTGGACGAAGGTCGACCCCAAGAGCGGACTCGGCTTCACGAGGGGCGCCACCGACGCCGACCCGGGGACGGCGACGGCGGCGACGGCGACCGACACGGGAACGTCGGCCCAACGCCCCATCTACGCCATCTCCACCGCACCTGGACAAGCCGACATGGGCAAGACCAACCAGAGCCGGGTGATCTGGCGCTCGGAAGACGGCATCGACTGGACCGCGGCCAGCACCCTGACCAACGACCTCTACCTCGCCGATCTGGCCTCCGCCGGCGACCGCATCTACGCCGTCGGCACCAGCGCGGCCCAGAGCGCGACCGACAAGACCCCGAACCTCGTGATCGGCTGGTCCGACGACGAGGCCAAGTCGTGGAAGCGCGCCCCCGTCGACCTCGACCTCGCCGCCATCGACACCAAGGCCAACAACGTCTCGGTGATGGGAAGCGACATCGCCAGCGGCAAGCACGGCACCGTCGCCGCCGTCGTCCTCACCGCCGAGCTCGACGCCCCCGCGGTCCTCCCCCCGGGCACGGCCGCCCCCTACGGCTGGGCCCTGACCGCCACCGGCATCGATCTCATGGCACGTCCGAGTGCGACCAACAGCACCGACCCCTGCCCCAAGGGCACCAACGGGGCCAAGCTCACCAGCCCCGACGACCGCCAACCCCGGGCCGTCTACGACATCCAGTGCTTCGACTCGAAGGGCACGTTGGCCAAGACGCTCACCGCCCAAGAGGCCTACGGCGTCACCGCCTCGTTCACGTGGCAACAACTCCACGTCGACGGCGACCTCCTCAAGGCCGTGCGCCGCCAGCCCATCGCCTTCTACGCCCCGCCGGGCAGCACCGAGTTCCACCGGGTCGACCTCCCGGCTACCGACCCGGCCTACGCCCTCCTCCTCCAGGCCACCGACGGAGGCTTCGACCTGACCACCTCCACCATCACCGAGGGCTCGATCGGCCAACCCCGCATCATCGAGTCGGCCGACGGCAAGCAGTGGCCGAGCGAATGGCAGCCCATCGGCCACGGCCTCGAGTGGATCACGGCCATGGGTCGCATCGACGGCCAGGTCGCCATCATCGGCGGCGGGAAACAGGGCGCCGTCCTCGCCCGCCGCACCGGCGACGGTGCCGGCTCGTGGGCCACCACACCCCTGACCGGCGTCATCGATCCGGCGGTGGCCCAGGGTGGAACCGCCCACCTCGTCAACGCCGCCATCGGCCCGCTCGGTGCCGTCGCCGTCGTGGCCGTGGTCGACGCCACCGGCGTCGAACGGGGCGACGCCCCCCGCCGCGTCCTCGTCAGCCGGGACGGCACCACCTGGTCGGACACCGACCTGGCCAAGCTCACCGGCACCGATTTCACCGTCGGCATCATCCGGGTGGCGATCGTGGGCGACAAGGCCTTCATCACCGCCAACCTCACGCCGGGCGGCAAGACCCCCAAGCCGACCCCGGTGGTGCTGGTCGGCGTCCCCGCCTAGCCCGACGAGCGACGGCGGACGACCACCACGCCCGCACCGGTCGCGCCGAGGGCAGCCACCCCCAGCACGATCAACACGATGGCAAGCCCGTTGCCCCCACTCGAAGAAGAAGACGACGACGACGACGGCCGATGGGGCAGCGCGACCTTCGCGGGAACGACGGTGGTCGCGACCGCGACGTCGGACGCCGGTGCGGAAGGGTCGGCCGCGGTCGTCGGCGCCGGCGTGACCACCGCGGCCCCGCCCGGCGACGAGGGCGACGACGACGGCGTGCGGCCTTTCGCCGACCCGCCCGACGACGATGACGACGACGACGACGAGGAGGACGATGAAGTCGGCGAACCCGCCTTCGCCGCCGCCGTCGTCGCCGGCGACCCAACCGTCGTCGTGGCCGACGGCGACGAAGACGCCTTCCACGCCGCCGGCACCGCCTTGTTGACGTCGAGCCGGCCGTGGCAGTTCGACCCGCAAGCGACGCCGGCGTTGGCCGTGTCGAGGATCTGCTTCACCGCCTGAGCGTTGGTCATGCCGCCGCTCATCAACAGCGCCACCGCCCCGGTCACGTGGGGCGTGGCCATCGACGTCCCCTCGGCCAGCGCGTACCTGTTGTCCTTGTAGGTCGAGAGAATGCAGCGGGCGGCGGTGCAGTCGGTCCCGCCGTCGTCGCCGCCCGGCGCCACCAACCCCCACTTGGCGCTACCGATCGCGCTCGAGTAGTACGCCACCGAATCGTCGGGCCCCGTCGCCCCCACGACCAGCGCGTCGAGCGAACCGTAGTTCGAGCTCTCGATGCCGACGAGGTTGTCGTTGCCGGCGGCCAGCACCGTCACCCAACCGGCCCTCCACGCGTCCTCGATGGCGGCCGAGAACGACGTCCCCTCGATGTTCGTCACCACGAAGTCGCCGCCGAGGCTGAGATTGATGGCGCCCTTGGTCGCGATGTTGGCCACGACCCAGTGGATGCCGGCTTCGATGTCGTTCGCGCTGGCGCTGTACTCGCCGGTGACCGTGTTGGGCGTGGACCCGAACACCCGCACGGCCACGATGCGGGCGCCGGGGGCGACGCCGGCCACGCCCACGCCGTTGTTGGTGGCGGCGGCGGCGATGCCGGCCACGTGGCTGCCGTGGCCTTGGATGTCGGCCCCGTCGACCACGCACTTGCGCATGTCGCCGCCGGTGCCGACGCACGTGACCCGGGCCATGATCTGGTCCTTCAAGTCGTCGTGGGTGTAGTCGACGCCGGTGTCGACGATGGCCACGGGCACCCCCGCACCCACCGACCGGGCCCACGCCGACGGCGCCCCGATCTTGGCCAGCCCCCATTGCTGGGGCAGCCCCGGGTCCTGGGCCGCGGCCCCGGCGACGGTGGCCAGGCCGGCGAATCCGGCAGCCACGACCAGCACGGCGAGGACACGACCCATCGGCCATATCGTCCCATGGCCGCGCCGCAGTAGCGTTTCGCCCGAGACGGGGTCCATCGACGAGAGGGAACACCATGCCGGTTCGCAAAGCCGACGCCGAGTGGCAGGGCACGCTGCAAGAGGGCAAGGGGACGATGCGCCTCGGCGGCGGCGCCTACGAGGGCCCGTACTCCTTCTCCAGTCGCTTCGAGGACGGCACCGGCACCAACCCCGAGGAGCTCATCGCCGCGGCCCACGCCGGCTGCTACAGCATGGCCCTGTCCGGCACCCTCGGCCGCGGGGGCCACAACCCGGTGCGGATCAGCACCACCGCCAACGTCCACCTCAACAAGACCGACGAGGGCTTCCGCATCCAGAAGATCGACCTCGTCACCGAAGCCGAAGTCCCCGGGCTCGACGACGCCACCTTCCAGGAGCTCGCCGAGACCACCAAGAAGAACTGCCCGGTCTCGGTGCTCCTCGCCCCGGGCGTCGAGATCACCCTCGAGGCCAAGCTCCTCGGCTAGGCCGAGCCCAGCAACCCCCGCAAGGCGGCAAAGGCCGCGTCCAACGACGACCGCTCGACCCGCTCCTCGCGCGAGTGGGCCAACGTCGGGTCGCCGGGGCCGAAGTTGGTCGCCGGGATGCCGGCGGCGGCGAAGAACGACACGTCGGTCCAGCCGAGCTTGGCCCGGGGCGGCCGTCCGGTCGAGGCCACCAACGACGCCAGCAATGGGTGGTCCAACGACGGCGGCGCCGGGGCCGAGGCGTCGACCACAGAGAACGAGTCGCCCAACGATTCGTCGAGCACGTCCTCGATCAGCGCACGCACGGATGCGGCCGCCGAATCGACCGAACGATCGGGGGCGAAGCGGTGGTTCACCGTCACCTCGGCGACGTCGGGGACGACGTTGCCGGCCACGCCGCCCGACACCCCCACCGCCTGCAACGCCTCACGGAACTCACAACCGTTCAACACCGGCCGCCGCCCCTCGTAGGCATCGAAGCGGGCCAGCACCGCGCCCAGCCGGTGGATCGCATTGCGCCCCATCCACGGCCTGGCCGTGTGGGCCCGCACGCCGCCCAGGCGCACCGCGGCCCGGAACGAGCCCTGGCAACCGGCCTCGACCACGGCGTCGGTCGGCTCGCCCAACACCGCGGCGTCGCCGGCCAACAGGTCGGGACGGGCCGACAACAGGTGCACGAGCCCGTTGAACTCCGCGGCGATCTCCTCGCCCTCGTAGAAGACGTAGGTCACGTCGACCGCGGGCGAGCTCACCGTACGGGCCAGTTCGAGGAAGACGGCCAGCCCGCCCTTCATGTCGGCCGAGCCGAGCCCCCACAAGGTGTCGCCAGCGAGGCGGGCGGAAGCGTTGTCGTTGACCGGCACGGTGTCGGTGTGGCCGGCGAGTATCAAACGGGAGGCGCGACCCAACGACGTGCGGGCCACCACGGTGTTGCCCACCCGCTCCACCTCGAGCCACGGCACCTCGCGCAACGCCGATTCGAGGAAGTCGCCGATCGCCCCCTCGTCCCGAGACACCGAAGGGATGTCGACCAGCGACGCCGTCAGCGCCAGCAGGTCGGCGTCGCTCACACCGCCACCCCGTGCTCCCGCAGGATCTCGTTGAGCTTGGCCTTGTCGTGGCGCTCGCCCTCGGCGAAGCGGCGGATGATCAGCGCGCACGGCATCCCGAAGGTGCCGCCGGGAAACGTCTTCGGCCGGGTGGCGTTGATGACGAGGCACCACGGCGGCACCACGCCCCGGCCGACATCGTCGCCGGAAACCGCGTCGATCACCGGGATCGACGGGTTGAGGATCACGCCCGCGCCCAACATCGCGCCCGTGCCCACCCGGGCCCCCTCGGTCACCATCGAGCGGCTGCCGATGAAGGCGTCGTCCTCGATCACGACCGGCGCGGCCTGCGGCGGTTCGAGCACGCCGCCGATTCCGACCCCGCCGGACAGATGCACGTTGGCCCCGATCTGGGCGCAGGACCCGACGGTGGCCCACGTGTCGACCATCGTCCCCGCCCCCACCCGGGCGCCGATGTTGGTGTAGCTCGGCATGAGGATCACGTCCCGCTCCAGGAACGAACCCCACCGGGCCGAGGCGCCGGGCACGACCCGCACGCCCGCCGCCGCATACCCGGTCTTCAGCGGCAGCTTGTCGGCGAACTCGAAGGGCCCGACCTCCTGGGTCTCGATCGACGACAGCTTGAACAGCAACAGGATCGCCTGCTTCAGCCACTCGTGGACCACGACCTCGCCGTCGATGACCTCGGCCACCCGGGCCTTGCCGGTGTCGAGCAGCTCGATGGCCTCGTGGACCAAGGAACGGGCCTCGGCGTCGTCGGGCGGCAACTCGGCCCGGACGGCCCAGAGCGATTCGATCGACTGTTGCAGACTCGGCATCCCCCAAACCTACTGCCGCGGCTACTTGACCGAGCCCGCCAATACCCCCTGCACGAAGAACCGCTGGAAGGCGAAGAACACCACCAGGGGCACGATCATCGAGAGGAACGCGCCAGGGGCGATCACGTCGATGTTGGAACCGAACTGGCGGGTCTGCTCGCGGATGGCCACCGTCAACGGCGCCGAGTCGGTCGAGGCGAACACCAGGGCGACCAGCAGGTCGTTCCACACCCAGAGGAACTGGAAGATGGCCAGCGAGGCGATGGCCGGCAGGCCGAGGGGCAGCACGACCCGGGAGAAGATGCGCCACTCCCCCGCCCCGTCGAGGCTGGCCGCCTCCAGTAGGTCGACCGGTATCCCGGCGAAGAAGTTGCGCAGGAGGAAGATGGCGAACGGCAGCCCGAAGGCCACGTGGAACAACACCACCCCGGGGATGCGGCCGAACAACCCCAGCCGCCCGTAGAGGTCGGCCACCGGGATCAGCGCGACCTGCAACGGCACCACCAGCAGGCCGACGACGAGGAGGAAGACGCCGTCGCGCCCACGGAAGCGCATCCACGCGAACGCATAGGCCGCCAGCGCCGCGATCACCACGACGAGCACGGTCGAGGGCACCGAGATGGCGACGGTGTTCCAGAAGGCCCGCACCATGCGGGGGTTGTCGAGGAGGTGCGCGTAGTTCGACAGCGTCAGCTCCGACGGCATCCGCAGCGCGGTCCACCATCCGCTCCCGGCATTGGCCGTGGCCGGCCGCAGCGACGACACCAGCAGCCCGATGGCCGGCACCATCCACGTCAGCCCGACGACCACGAGCACGGCCGAGACCCCGCCCTTGGTGACGATGCGCACGGCCCGGCTCACCGGTCGTCCTCCCGGCGGAAGCGGCGGAGGTTGAAGACCATGGCCGGCAGCACGAGCAGGAACAGCACCACGCCGAGGGCGCTACCAAGCCCCTGGTCGCGGGCGCCGCCGAACGACACCCGCCACATCTCGAGGGCGAGCACGTTGGCGTCGTCCTGCATCGAGCCCGGCGGGATGATGAGCACGAGGTCGAACACCTTGAGCACGTTGATCACCAAGGTCACGAACACCACCGCCAGCACCGGCGCCAGCAGCGGTACCGTCACCCGGCGGAACACCTGCCACTCGCTGGCCCCGTCCACCCGGGCTGCCTCAAGTACCTCACGGGGGATGGCGGCCAGCCCGGCGGCGATCACCACCATGGCGAAGCCGGCCCACACCCACACATAGGCGCCGATCACCGACGGCGTCACCAGCGTCGGGCCCAACCAGGCCACGCCGCGGAACGGCTCGCGGAAGTTCGACGCGGCCAGGCGGACGTCGCCGGCCTGGTCGAGCACGAACCGGCCGGCGCTGTCCGCCGTCGCGGTGGCCACCACCTTGCCGGCCCGCACGGCCTCGACCTTCATGCCCGCCAGCCCCCGCTCGCCGGGATCGATCACGCCGGGCGTGCCCCCGCCACCGGGACGGAAGTCGAGCCACACCACCCCGGCCACGCCCTTGGTTACCGCCGTTGGCTCCACCGCCTGCTTGGCATCCTTGGGCAAGGACGACGGCGGCAACCCCACCATCGGTATCGAGCTCGACGGCGTCACCCCATCGCGCAACCGAGCGCCGGGGTAGCGGCCGGGTTCGCGGAAGGTGTCGACGACGGAGGTGACGACGGCGTTGGCCACGCCCCGGTGCGGGTCCTGCTCGTACACCAACCGGAAGATCACGCCCGCGGCCAGGAACGAGATCGCCATGGGCAGGAAGACCACGACCTTGAACGCGGTCTGCCACGACACCCGTTCCGACAGCACCGCGAAGATCAACCCGAGCGCGGTCACGACCGAGGGCGCGACCACCACCCAGGTCACGTTGTTGCGCAGCGCGATCAGCGTGCGCCCGTTGGTGAAGACCGAGCGGTAGTTGTCGACGCCGACGAACGACGCGCCCGAGCGGTCGTACAGCGAGCGCACCACGGTGAAGACGATCGGGTAGGCGACCAGCGCGCCGAGCAGGATCGCCGCCGGCAGGAGGAAGGCGAGCGCGCCCCAAGATCGGAGCGCGCCGCCCAACCTCACTTCTTGTACGCCGCGGCCGCCGCCGCCTCGAGCTGCGAGGCGATGCCGTCGACGTTGGCCGGCGACCGGAGGAAGTCCTGCAGCAGCTTCCACATGCCCTGGCCCGACGTGCCCCCGAAAGCCGCCGGCTGCAGGTCGGACAGGTCGAAGCGGAACGACGACGCCGACGTCAGCTCGCCGGCCGAGCGGCGGGTGAGGTCGTCGGGATAGGTCTTGAGGTCGAGGTCCTTGTTGGGCGAGGTGAAGCCGCCGTCCTTGGCCCAGGCGGCCGCGGCCTCGGGCGTGGCCAGGAACTTGATCAGCTCGCGGCCCTGGTCGGTCGGCTTCAACAGCACGGCCACGTCGCCGCCGCCGACCACGGCCTTGCCCGACGAACCGATGGGCGGGAACGGGAAGAAGTCGGCGCCGGTACCGAGCTTGGTCGTGGTTTCCTTGGTGATGACGCCGCCCACGAAGTCGCCCTCGAAGACCATGGCCGCCTTGGGCGGGTCGGCGAAGACGGTCGTCACCGACTTCGGGAAGTCGTTGGCCAGCGAACCGTCGACGCCGCCGGCCAGCCACTGGGGCTTGCCGAAGATCTGCCCGAGGGTCGTCAACGCCTTCTTCACGCTGGGGTCGGTCCAGGGGATGGCGTGGCTCGCGAGCTTGTCGTACATGTCGGGCCCGGCGCTGCGGAGGTAGACGTTCTCGAACCAGTCGGTGAGGGTCCAGCCGTCGGCCCCGCCGATGGAGAACGGCGTCGTGCCCGCGTCCGACAGCGTGCCCGCGGCCTTGACCCACTCGTCGTAGGTGGTGGGCACCTTGACCCCGGCGTCGGTGAATGCCTGCGGGCGGTACCAGACGGTCGACTTGTTGGCCGCCTTGAACCACACGCCATACAAGGTGCCGTCGACGGTGCCGAGGCTGCGCCAATCCTTGCTGTAGTGCTGGTCGACGAGCTTGCCGGCGATGTCCTCGATCGGCTGCAACGCCTTCTGGGTCGCCAGGTCCTTCAAGAGGCCCGGCTGCGGGAGCATGGCGACGTCGGGGGGCGCGCCGCCCTGGATGCGGGAGCCGAGCACGGTGGCGATGTCGTCGCTGGTCGAGGTGTAGCTCGTCTTGATGCCGGTCTTGGCGGTGAAGGCGTCGAGCACCTTCTGGAACGATGCCTGCTCGGTGCCGCTCCAGACCGCGGCCACCTGGACGGTGCCGCCCACGGTGCCCTTCGACCCGGTCGCCCCCGTCGTCGTGGTCGACGACGAGCTCGATCCCTTGCTGTTGCCGCACGCGGCCAGCAACAGCGCCGCGCCCATCACCAGCGCCGGCCAACGAAGCCTGTTCCTCATGGTGCCGATGTCCTTTCCTTGTCCTTGATCGATCGCCCGGTGTCCGGGTCGAAGAGGTGGAGCCGCTCGGTCGAGACGGCCAGGTCGATGGGCTCGCCGGGCCGGGCGGTGGTGCGGGGATCGCAGCGGGCCACGATCACGGAGCTGTCGTGCTTCGACTCCAATGGCTCGACGCCGGCGTCGGCGGCCAGCTCCTTGGTGTCGTCGTTCACGACCGGGGCGGCGTCGACGGCGGCGTGGACGTAGACGTCGGAGCCGAGGGCCTCGGTCAGCTCGACCACGCCGGTGAGGCGGCCGGCGTCGGCGCCCGCGGGTGCGAGGCGGGCGTCCTCCATGTCCTCGGGGCGGATGCCGACGACGACGTGGCGGCCCCGGTAGTCGGCCAGGTCGTCGTCGGCGGCGACGCCGAGGGTCTGCGAGCCGAGCTTCAGCGCGAGGCCGGGGCCCTGGGCCGGCGCGACGACCTCGGCCAGCATCAGGTTCATCGCCGGCGATCCGATGAAGCCGGCGACGAAGAGGTTGACGGGGTGGTCGTAGAGGTGTTGGGGCGGGCCGACCTGCTGGAGCTGGCCCCGCTTCATCACCGCCACCCGGTCGCCGAGGGTCATGGCCTCGGTCTGGTCGTGGGTGACGTAGACGGTGGTGACGTTCAGGCTGCGTTGGATGCGGGCGATCTCCACCCGCATCTGGACCCGCAGCTTGGCGTCGAGGTTGCTGAGGGGCTCGTCCATGAGGAAGACCTGGGGGCGGCGGACGATGGCCCGGCCCATGGCCACCCGCTGCCTCTGGCCGCCGGACAGGTTGCGGGGCTTGCGGTCGAGATGCTCGGTGAGGCCGAGGACGCGGGCGGCTTCCTCGACCCGCGTGCGGATCTCGTCCTTCGGGACCTTGCGCAGCTTGAGGCCGAAGCCGATGTTCTCG
Organism: Actinomycetota bacterium; assembly: GCA_034668185.1. Taxonomy (GTDB): domain Bacteria; phylum Actinomycetota; class Acidimicrobiia; order Acidimicrobiales; family CADCTF01; genus DATLED01. Next base: position 1,469 of record JAXDPV010000190.1, on the reverse strand, counting down.
GCCACGGTGAGGTGGGGGTAGAGGGCGTAGCTCTGGAAGACCATGGCCACATCCCGGTCTCTCGGCGGCACGTCGTTGACCGGGCGGTCGCCGATGCGGATCTCGCCCTCGCTGATGTCCTCGAGGCCGGCGAGCATCCGGAGGGCCGTGGTCTTGCCACAACCCGACGGGCCGACGAGGACGAGGAGCTCGCCGTCGGCGACGTGCAGGTCGAGGTCGCGGACCGCCCTCGTCCCATCCGGGTACTGCTTGCCGACCGAGTCGAACACGACCTCGGCCACGGCCGGTGCCCTACCCCATATCTGAACGATGCAAAAGCCGCTCGGCCACGAGTTGGAGGCGCTCCATCGGCTGCACCATGGCGATGCGCACGTGGCCCGCGCCCTGCGGGCCGAAGGTGTCGCCGGGAGTGACCAGCGCGCCGCCTTCGGCGGCCAACTGCTCGGCGAATCCCCACGCATCGTCGTTGGGGGCCGCGATCCAGAGGTAGAAGCCGCCGTCCGGCAGCGGGACCTCGATGGCGAAGCGTTCTTCGATGACGCGGGCCAGGAACTTGAGGCGCTCGTCGTATCGTGCTCGTTGCTCAGCCACGTGGTCGTCGTCGTCGAGGGCGGCCACGGCCGCGGCCTGGATCGGGCCAGGCACCATGAGGCCGGCGTGCTTGCGGACCTCTTGGAGGTAGGTGACGAGGTCCTGGTCGCCGGCGTAGAACCCGGCCCTGGCGCCGGCCAGGTTCGACCGCTTCGACAGGCTGTGGACCGCGACCACGCCTTCGGTGCCCTCGCTCAGGATCGTGCGGGGCCCGCCTTTCCAGGTGAACTCGACGTAGCACTCGTCGCTGAAGACGGGCACGCCGTGGGCCCTTCCCCACACGGCCGCCGCGCCCAGATCGTCGAGCTGGCCCGCGGGGTTGCCCGGCGTGTTCACCCAGAGGGCGAGGGCCCGGCCGGCGTCTTCCTCGGTGATCGCCCCGAGGTCGAGGCGCCAATGCTCGTCGACGGGCACGGCCACCGCTCTGAGGCCGGCGAGGGTCGCGCCCATGTCGTAGGTCGGGTAGGCGATGGCCGGGTGGAGGATCGTGTCCCGCTCGGGCGTGCGCAGGTGGAGGTATTGCGGGAGCGTGCCCACGAACTCCTTGGTGCCGACGCAGGCGGCCAGTTGGTTGGCGCTGATCTCGACGCCGAGCCTGCGTTGCATCCACCTTGCCGCCGCTTGCCGGTAGGCCGCGCTGCCGATCGAGGCCGGGTACCCCCGCTCGGTGTTCGACGTGGCCATGGCTTCGAGCACCGCTTTGGGCGGCGCATCGTTGGGCGTCCCCACCGACAGGTCCACCGCGCCCCCGGGCAGGGCGTCGGCCTTGGCCTTCATCGGCTCGAGCCGGTCGTAGGGATACGGCGGCGGCGTGAAGCCCATGCCCGCCAGCCTACGGCCCACACCCCTCGCTTTCGCACACTCGTGCCGCCCAGGCG
>JAXDPV010000189.1:0-2608 GCA_034668185.1 Actinomycetota bacterium | reverse complement strand
ACCCCCAGCGGCGCTACCACGCCGTGCTTATGACCACCCGAGCCGGGGGCGCTTCCGGCCCCACGGAAGTGCCCCCGGCTCCTTCCCCGACCGTTTTGACAGCCCGTATGGAGGAGGCGTTGATGGGCCAGTCGATCAAGACGATGTTGAGCACGGCCGCGGTGGTGGCCATTGCGATGCTGGGGACGGGGTATGGGTTCCGTGCCATCACCCACCACTCGACGCCGGCGCCCGCGCCCGCGGCCACGACGATGCGCCCGCCCGACGACGGCCCGCCGCCCTTCGAGCGCTACGGCCGTCGCGGTCCGCCGCCACCACCGACGCCCGGCTTCCGCCCGCCCGGACGGTGAGGCGGCCCGTCCTGGTTGCCCTGGCCGCGGCCGTACTCGCCACCGCCGGTTGTTCCCGCGCCGGTGGTGACGGGCTGGTCGACATCGGTGCCGGGCTGCGGGGCCGGAAAGGATTCACGGCCGAGACGTTCGCCGCCGCCGGCAGCGTGCCCCGGGTGTCGGCCCTCGCCTTCGACGACCAGGGCCGGTTGTGGGCGGCGTCGGCGGCCTTCGCCGATGCCGGGGACGACGGCGTGTACGTCGTCACCGCCCAAGGTGCGGCGCCGGCCAAGGTCATCAGCGGCCTGCACACGCCCCTCGGGCTTGCGTGGTGGCAAGGCGAGCTCTACGTCGCCTCCAAGGAACGGATCGACGCCTACGCCGGTTTCGACGGGACCGCGTTCGCCGAACAGCGCACCGTCGTCGCCTTCCCCGCGGACGTCGGCGAGGTCAACGGCATCGTGGCCGGCGGCGACGGTCGCCTGCACGTCGGGATCTCCGCGCCCTGCGACAGTTGCACGCCGGCGAACGAACTGTCGGGCAGCGTGGTCTCGTTCCTCCCCGACGGCACCGGCCTCAGGGTCGACGCCCGCTCGATCCGGGCGCCCATCGGCCTGGCCTATGCGCCAGGCACCGACCACCTCTACGTCACCATGAACCACCGCGACGACCTGGGCGCGGCCACGCCAGGCGACTGGCTGGCGCTGGTCGACGCTGGCCAGGACTGGGGCTTCCCCGGTTGCTACGGCCAGGGCGGCTCGGCCTGCGCGACCGCACCCTCGCCCGTGGCCACACTCGACAAGCACGCGGCCGCGGCCGGGCTCGCCTTCCTCGACGGGACCACTGCGGTGGTGGCCGAGTGGGCCACCGGCAAGGTGCTGGCCGTCGACGTCGGCACCGGCAAGGTCACGACGTTGGTCACCGGCATCGCCAACCCCGTTCCCGTCGTCGCCACCGAAGGAGGCGTGCTCGTCGGCGACTGGAAGACCGGCACGATCGCCCGCATAACGGGCGGTATGGCAAGCTCTTCGCGCTAGGGAACGCTGGGAGGGTAGTGCCGTGAAGGTGAGGGTCGACGACGAGCGTTGTCAGGGCCACGGGCGTTGTTATGCGACCGCGCCCGAGGTCTTCGGGATGGACGACGTCGGCTACGGGCACGAACTCGGCGACGGCGTCGTGCCCGTGGGGCTCGAGGCCAAAGCCCGGCTGGCCGCCGACAACTGCCCCGAGCAAGCGATCACGATCGAGGACGACTGATGTCAAACGCTGAGACCACCGAGACCGACGCCGAGCACCGGCCGGTCACCGATTGGGCGACCGACTTCGACCACACCGACCAGGTGTGGGCCCAGGACCCGTTCCCGATCTGGGACGAGCTCCGGTCGAAGTGCCCGGTCGCCCACAGCGATCGCTACGGCGGCGTGTGGCTGCCCACCACCCACGAGGACGTGGCCGCCATCGCCAACGACACCGAGCGGTTCTCGTCGCGCAGCATCATCGTGAGCGAGCACCGGCCGCCGTTGATGCTGGCGCCCGAAGGCATTGCCCCGCCGATCTCGTCCGACCCGCCGTTCCACATGGACGCCCGGCGCATGTTGCTGCCGATCTTCTCGCCCCAGAACATCGACAAGCTCGAGTCCTCGACCCGGGCCTACTGCGAAGAGCTGATCGAGGCCATGGCCGGCCTCGACGTGGTCGACGCCGCCGAGATGTACGCCCAGCACATCCCGGTGCGGGTGATCGCCAACATGCTCGGCCTTCCCGAGGGCGACGCCGACGCGTTCCGCGGTTTCGTGCACGACGTGCTCGAAGGCGTGGCCCTGCCCCTGGAGCAGCGGATCGTCGGTTTCTCGAACCTGTTCCAGTACCTCAGCGGTCACATCGTCGACCACCAGGAGAACCCGCGGGACGACCTCATCACGTTCCTGCTCGAGTCGGAGATGAATGGGGAGAAGCTCGACCCCTTCCACGTGGCCCGCACCATCGGCCTCCTGCTGATCGCCGGCATCGACACGACGTGGAGCGCGATCGGCGCCTCCATCTGGCACCTGGCCAAGACGCCGGCCGACCGCCGGCGCCTGGTCGACGAGCCCGAGCTGCTGCCCGTCGCCTTGGAGGAGTTCCTGCGGGCCTACGCCCCGGTCACCATGGCCCGGCTGGTCAAGGACGACATGGAGTGGAACGGCGTCGAGATGAAGGCCGACGACTGGGTGCTCCTGCCCTTCCCCGCCGCCAACCGCGATCCCGAGCGGTTCGAGCGGGCCGACGAGGTGGTCCTC
>JAXDPV010000188.1:0-17038 GCA_034668185.1 Actinomycetota bacterium | reverse complement strand
CGCCGAGACGTTGGCCAACGTGCCCTACATCCTCCAGCAGGGCGCCGAGTGGTTCCGCTCGTACGGCACCGCGCAGTCGCCGGGCACGTTGCTCGTGACCGTGGTCGGCGACGTCCGTTCGTCGTTGGTGGCCGAGGTCGAGATGGGCACGCCGTTGTCGTCGCTGATCGAACGGGCCGGCGGCGCCCGCGACGGGCACACGTTGTCATACGGGTTCTCGGGCGTGTCCAACCCGGTGATCTCGCCCGACCAGTTCGGCACGCCGTTGGCCTACGAGGCCTTCGACGCCGCCCGCCTCGGGCTCGGGTCCGCGGGGTTCTTCTTCTTTGACGAGACCGCCTGCCCGGTCGAGGTGGCCCGGGCCATCTCGGCCTTCCTCTACGAGGCGTCGTGCGGGCAGTGCCGCTCGTGCAAGTACGGCTGCGGCGAGATCACCCGCCGGCTCGAGCTCGTCGACCGGGGCAAGGCGACCGAGAACGACATCGCCGTCATCGGCGTCCGCCTGCGCACGGTCAACGAGGCCGTCCGCTGCTACCTCGCCACCGAGGAGCAGATCGTCATCGCCAGCATCCTCGAGCGCTGCCCCGAGGAGTTCGCCCTCCACCTCGAAGGCCGCTGCTCCAAGCCCGAGTTCCGGCCGGTCACGGTCCCGTTCGTGGAGTCAGTTGCATCTTGCAACTGACGACGGTAGGTTGCCGCCGGTGGAAGGGGCCTGCTCGATCGCCAGGACGTTGGAGGTCATCGGCGACCGGTGGACGCTGCTGATCCTGCGGGACGCGTTCAAGGGCGTGCGCCGCTTCGACGACCTCCAGCGCGACCTCGGCATCGCCCGCAACATCCTCACCGACCGGTTGCAGAAGCTGGTCGACCACGGGGTGCTGACCCGCACGCCCTATCAGTCCAGGCCCGAGCGGTTCGAGTACCGGCTCACGCCCAAGGGGCGCGATCTGTCGCCGGCGTTGGTGGCCCTGATGCACTGGGGCGACAAGTGGCTGGCCGAGGACGGCCGACCGCCGCTGGTACTCACCCACAAGCGCTGCGGCCAGCCCGTCGACCAGAGCTTCATCTGTTGGCACTGCGACTCGACGGTCACGCCCCTCGGGCTCCAGGGACGGCACGCGTCGTGAGGTCCCTCTTGAGAGAGGCCGCGGCCAAGCGGGACTCGCTGACCGGCACCCGCATCACCTTCTCGCCCAAGGTCTTCATCCCGCTGACCCACCTGTGCCGCGACAAGTGCGGCTACTGCACCTTTGCCCAACCGCCGGCCCGGGTGCAGGCGCCCTACCTCTCCCCCGAGGACGTGCTGGCGATTGCGCGGGCCGGGGCCGAGGGCGGTTGCCACGAGGCCCTCTTCACCTTGGGCGAGCGGCCCGAGGAACGGTTCCCGGTGGCCCGGGACTGGTTGTCGGCCCACGGGTACGCGTCGACCGTCGACTACCTCGTGGCCATGTGCCGGCTGGTGGTCGAGCAGACGGGGCTGCTCCCCCACGCCAACGCCGGCGCGCTCTACCCCGACGAGCTGGCGGCGCTGCGGGCGGTGACGGCGAGCCAGGGAATGATGCTCGAGAGCCTGCGGGCCGACCTGCCGGCGCACCTGGGCTCGCCCGACAAGACGCCGGCCCGGCGGCTGGCCACGTTGGAGGCCGCGGGCGAACTCGCCATCCCGTTCACCACCGGTATCCTCTGCGGCATCGGCGAGTCTCGTGACGACCGGGTGGCCGCGCTCGAGGCCATCGCCGAGAGCCACCGCCGCCACGGCCACGTGCAAGAGGTCATCGTCCAGAACTTCCTGCCCAAGCCGGGGACGGCGATGCACGCCGCGCCGGCGTGCCCCGAGGACGAGTACCTCTGGTCGGTGGCGATGGCCCGGCTGGTGTTGCCCGACGACGTGCGCCTGCAAGCGCCGCCCAACCTGTCGGACGATTTCGGCCGCCTGCTCGACGCTGGCATCGACGACTGGGGCGGGGTGTCGCCGGTGACGCCCGACCACGTCAACCCCGAGCGCCCCTGGCCCGCGCTCGACCGGTTGCGCGAGGCCACCGAGGCCCGCGGTTTCGCCCTCGCACCCCGCCTCACGATCTACCCGCGCTACGGGTTGGAGCCCGAGCGCTGGCTCGACCAGGCCATGCGCTTCCCCGTCCTCGACCACAGCGACGCCGAAGGCCTCGGCCGCGAGCTCGGCGAGCGCTGGTACTCCGGCGTCGAGGAACCCCCGCCCCCGCTCCTGCCGTTTGGGTAGCAGGAGAGCGCGATTGCGTATTCCAGCTTCCCAAACGGCGGGCGGGTGGGCGAGGTGTTGGCCGGCGTGCTGCTCGGGCAGCAGGTCGGGGTCGACGAGATCGTGACGCTGTTCTCGGCCCGGGGGCCCGAGGTCCGAGCGGTGGCCGAGGTGGCCGACGAGTTGCGCCAGCGCATCGCCGGCGACACCGTGACCTTCGTCCGCAACCGCAACATCAACTACACCAACGTGTGCACGTTCAAGTGCAAGTTCTGCGCCTTCTCGAAAGGGCCGCTGTCGCTCAACCTCCGGGGCACGCCCTACCTCCTCGAGGTCGACGAGATCACCAGGCGGGTGGCCGAGGCCGAGGAGCGGGGCGCCACCGAGGTGTGCCTGCAGGGCGGCATCCACCCGAGCTTCGACGGCGACTACTACATCGACGTGATCAAGGCCGTGCGTGAAGCCAGCGCGACCATCCACATCCACGGCTTCACCGCGCTGGAGGTGACCGAGGGGGCCAAGCGCCTGGGCGAGCCCCTCGACCGCTACCTCACCCGCCTGATGGACGCCGGCCTCAAGACCCTGCCGGGCACCGCCGCCGAGATCCTCGACGACGAGATCAGGGCCACCCTCTGCCCCGACAAGGTCAACACCGAGGAATGGCTCGACGCCCACCGCACCGCCCACGGCGTCGGCCTGCGCTCGAACATCACGATCATGTTCGGCTCGATCGAGCAGCCGGTCCATTGGGCCCGCCACCTCGTCCGCACCCGCGCCCTGCAGCAGGAGACCGGCGGCTTCACCGAGTTCGTGCCGCTGCCCTTCGTCCACATGGCCTCGCCGATCTACCTGCAGAAGAAGAGCCGCCGGGGCCCGACGTTCCGGGAGACGTTGCTCATGCACGCCGTGGGCCGCATTGCCTACGGCGAGCTCGTGCCCAACGTCCAGGTGTCGTGGGTGAAGATCGGGGCCGAAGGCGCCCGCCAGATCCTGCAGGCCGGGGCCAACGACCTCGGGGGCACGCTGATGGACGAGAACATCTCCCGGGCCGCGGGCGCTTCGCACGGCCAGCTCATGGAGGAGGACGGGTTCCGAGCGATCGTCGAGCCTCTCGGCCGTCCCCTGGCCCAGCGCACCACCCTTTACGCTTTGGCATGACCGATGCGACCCCGGCGGGTTGGTATCAGGACCCGGCGGGCGGTGGCGGCCGGCGCTACTGGGACGGGTCGTCGTGGACCGAGCACGTCGAGGCGCCGACGGCGTGGATCGGGCCCCCACCGAGCGGACCCCGTTCCAGGACGCCGGTGTGGGTGTGGCTCGTCGCCGTCGCCGTCGTCGGCGTGTTCGTGCTCGCCATCCTCGTGGCCATCGCCGTCCCCACGTTCCTCGGGGCCAAGGAGCGGGCCGACGACCGCGCCGCCCAATCGAGCGTGCGCAACGCCGCCGTGGTCGTCAAGACGATGTGGATCGACGACGCCGCCGTGGTCACGCCGGAGACGATGCACGACATCGAGCCGTCGCTCGATTTCACCGAAGCGACGAGCACCAACCCACAGCAGGTCAGTGTGGCCGTCGATGCCGTCTCGGCGACCGTCGCCGTCCGGTCCGTGAGCGGGAAGTGCTTCGTCATCCGCATAGCCAACCCGGCCCAAGGTGGGTCGACGAACACCGGCTCGTTGCCCCCGCGCGAGGCTTGCTATGCCGCCAGCGCGTCGTCCGGGATGATTCCCGAGGAGTTCTGACGGCCGGTCTCTTCCCGGCCGACGCCGTCATCCGGCGGGTCGACGGCGAGCGGGCCCTGCTGCTCGGCGGGCCCAGGGCGTTGCTGATGCAGCTCGCCCACCCGATGGTGGCCAGGGGCGTGGCCGAGCACAGTGGGTTCCGGGCCGATCCCTTCGCCCGCCTGCGGCGCACGCTGGACGCGAGCTACCGCATCGTGTTCGGCACCGCCGACGAGGCCCGGCGCACGGCGGCGGGGGTGCGGGCCGTACACGAGCGGGTGAAGGGCGAGGGCTACGAGGCCAACGACCCCGCGCTGTTGCTGTGGGTACACGCCACCTTGGTCGACACCGCCATGCGGGTACACGCCCGCTTCCTCCGGCCCCTGTCCGATGTCGAGGCCGGCGAGTTCTACGAGCAATCGATGGTGGTGGCCGAGTTGCTCGGCGTGCCGATGGACGTGCAGCCGCCGGACGTGGCCTCGTTCCGGGCCTACGTGCGGGCCCAGGTCGGTGGGTTGGTGGTGGGCGACGACGCCCGCCGCCTGGCCAAGGCGGTGCTGCGCCCCCGGGTGCCGGCGCCGGTCGAGCCCGCGGTGATCATGGTGCGCAACCTGACGGCCGGGTTGCTGCCGCCTCCGTTGCGCGCCGGCTACGGCCTGGCGTGGGACCCGGCCCGCCAGCTCGCCCTGCTCTCCACGTCGCTGGCCTCGCGCCAGGCCTACGCCGTGCTCCGCACGGTCAGGTCGACCATCGGCCGAGCGACCGGGTAAGGGTCGCCCGCTCGGCGACGACGCGCCACCGGTCGGGGGCGGTCGCCTCCCAGCTCGCGAGGTCGACGGTGAAGGTGTCGTCGTCGCCGTCGACCACTTGCAGCACGACCCGGCCGTCGGGCTCGGAGATGCCGGGGCCCCACACCGACGCCAGCCATTCGAGGGGCAGGGTGGCGTCGACGTGGACCGCCGGGTCGGGCGGGCGGTGCTCGGCCACGATCTCGGGCGGTTCGCCGGGCCCGGTCGGGCGGCACTCGACCACCACCTCGGCGCCGGGGACGAGGCCCTCGCCCAAACGGCGCAGGGCCGGCGTGGCCCGGGCCTTCAGGGCGGCGCCGAGGCGGAGGCCGTGGGCTTGGCGGAAACCGTCGTCGGCCCAGCGGTCGGCGGCTTGCGCGGCTGCGGTCATCACCAGCCGGTCGATCATCGGCGCCGGCAGGGCGAGGAGGGCGAGGAGCTCGGCCCGGCGGGTGGTCGAGGTGAGGCGCACGTCCTCGGCACACCCGAGGCTGGCCTCGCCGGGGCGGCGGCCGAGGGTGAGCAGCGCGACGTCGCCGGCGTGGCGCTCCCACCGCTCGCGCAACACCAGGCAGGCGGGAGGCGAAGCCCCGAGGGCACCGAGGGCCCGCTCGGCCTCGACGTCGTCGTGTCCCGCGAGCACGAGCCCGCCCCGCTCCCACCGCACGGTGTGGGTCTTGCCGCCGCACGCCAGCTCGGCTTCGGCCGGCGAGGTCGCCGACCACCACGGGGGTGCGCTCACAAGCCGACGGTGGCCGTGGCCGACGAGCCGCCCCTGGTGATGGTCACGTCGAGTTGGGCCGGGGGCGTGACGAAGCCGGGGCGCAGGCGGAAGATGGCGGCCGAGCCGCCGTCCGACATCGCCATCGTGGGCTGGCCCAGGTGGAGGCGGCCGCCGTCGTCGACGGCCCGGGCCGACCACCGGGAGCCGTCCTCGATGCCGATCCCGCTTGGCGAGCGGACGGTGGTGCGGAGTTGGAGGAGGGCCGGCGACCACGCCACCGACGTCACCGCGACCGTGCGGCCCTCGACCTCGCCGATGGGTTGGCGAACCTCGCGGAACTGCTCGGGCTCGGCCGTCACCAGCGACCTCGGTTGGTCGCGCAGGAACGCGACCCATGCCTTACGCTCCTCGCCGCCGACGAGGGGGCCGACGTCGAAGCCGGCCGAGGCCAGCGACGCCGCCAGGTCGGCCAACAGGTGCCTGGTCGAGCCGACGACACCCGCGGCCTCGAAGGCCCGCACCGGACCACCGAGTATGCGGAGGGCGTCGGCCCCGGCGTCGGGTCGCAGCGACACGTCGAAGTCGGCCAGCAGGTCGAGGTGGCGGTCGACCTCGGCCTCGAACCACGTGCTGGCCGCGGCCGCCGATCCGCCCTCGGCGGCCACGGCTTCCTCGGCAGGGAAGGCACGGCCACGGAACGCCCCGGTCGACACCAGGCCCCGCACGGCCAGGGTGTCGTCGAGCTCGTCGGCGATGGCATCCCCCACCGCGGCCGGCACAGACCCTGCGGCCACCAGCGCCTCGACCACCGAGCGGAAGTTCCGCTGGGCCGGCCACACCGCCCCTTCGGCCCGCTTGGCGTCGGCCAGCGACTCCTCGAGCAGCAGCCAGAGGTGGGCCTCGCCCCGGCGACTCACCTCCGCCGAGCCGGCTTTGCCGGTCGGCGGAGCCAAAGGCAGCGCCGCCGGAGGCGGCCCCGACCAAGCTCGCCCGAGCGCAGCGAGGGCGAAATCAATACTCCCAATATTCCTCGGGGAGCTTGCCTTCGATCGAGCGGATGTTGGCCCGCACGCACGTCGGGCACTGGTACTCGACGCGGCGGTTCTCGGTGACGAGCGACCACCCTTCGGGGAGGCCGTCGGCCGGGGCCTCGACCTGGGTCCCGCAGTACGAGCACGTGCGGTAGAGCGGCGTCGGCTCGGGCTCGGGGGGCACGGATGCAGCGTAGAGCCGCCCGGGCTGAGAGGCTTTCTCCGTCATGCAGAGTCAAGAACCCGCACCGCCCGCAGACCTCGACCGGCGCATCGAGGAGTTCCTCGACGCCGTCGGCGCCACCGAGGACCGAGACCAGCTCGGCCAGATGCTGGCCACAATCGCCGCCCTGGCCACCGATCGCACCGACCGCCTCGACCTCAAGATCACCGCCGCCGCCTTGGGCGAGATGCGCAATGCCTTCAACGTGTTCGCGCCCTACCGCGAGATCCCGAAGGTCACGATCTTCGGCTCCGCCCGCACGCGGCCGGAGGACCCGCTCTACAGCCAGACCCGTGACGTCGCCGCCACCCTGGCGTCGAGGGGTTGGATGGTGATCACCGGCGCCGGCCCCGGCATCATGGCCGCCGGCATGGAAGGCGCCGGGCGGGACATGTCGTTCGGCATCAACATCCGCCTCCCCTTCGAGCAGGGGGCCAACGAGTTCATCGCCTCGGACCCCAAGCTCGTCGAGATGCGGTACTTCTTCACCCGCAAGCTCATGCTGATCAAGGAGTCCGACGGCTTCATCATCCTGCCCGGCGGCTTCGGCACCCTGGACGAGACCTTCGAGCTGCTGACCCTGGTGCAGACGGGCAAGGCCGAGCCCTGCCCGATCGTGCTCCTCGACGTGGCCGGCGGGAGCTACTGGCAGGAGTGGGAGGAGTTCGTGCGCGTCGAGGTCGGCAAGCGGGGCCTCATCAGCGAGGACGACTTCGTGCTCTACCGCATCACCGACGACGCCGCCACGGCCGTCCACGAGGTCACCCGCTTCTACCGCAACTACCACTCCCGCCGGTTCGTGGGCAACCGGTTGGTGATCCGCCTGCGCTCGGCCCCGACCGACGCCGAGCTCGCCGAGCTCAACCGCGAGTTCGCCGACATCGTGGTCAAGGGCCGCATCGAGCCCACGCCGCCGCTGCCGCCCGAGGTCAGCAGCAAGGACCACCTCGGCCTGGCCCGCATCGCTTTCGTCTTCGACCGGATACACCACGGCCGCCTGCGCACGTTGATCGACACCCTCAACTCGCTGCCGTCCGCCCCGCCCGAGGTCGTCGGCCCCGCCGACCGCGAGCACGCCGCCGGCGGCCGCCCCATGGAACCCGACATCCGCGCCCGCGACGACGAAGCCAAACAACACCGCTTTTGACAGCCGGATCCCGCCAATATTGGCGGGATCCGGCTGTCAAAAGGAGTTGGTGTCGTCGGGCTCGGAGAGGATCGAGGCGGCTTTCTCGACGGCGCGCCTTGCGCGGGTGAGGCGGCGTTCGTCGACGGGGAGCTCGTGGCCGCCGGCGTCGATGGATTCGCGGAGGCGTTGGATGGCGAGGTCGGCCAGCTCCTCGGAGATGGCTTCGAGACGGCGGCGGATGTCGTCGAACTCACCGGCCACGGCCGAGCGCCTCCGCCACGATCTCGAGGGGATGCCGGGGCACGACGCCACCCGCGGCCAGGTGGAAGGCGCAGCCGGGGTTGGCGCTGACGACGATCGACGCACCGGCGCGGGCGATGGCCGCCACCTTGCGCTCACGGATGCGCGAGGCGAGCTCGGGCTGTTGGGCCGAGTATGCGCCGCCGGCGCCGCAGCACAGGCCTTCGTCGTCGAGCTCGACCACGTCGGCGTAAGGAGCCAGCACCGCCCGCACGGCCAGGTGGGCCTTCTGCACGTGGCGGAGATGGCACGGGTCCTGCACCGCGACCGTCGGCCGCGACCAACCCGCGACCGGCGCCGGCAACCGGTCGAGGTGATCGGCCAGCCATTCGTGGACGTCGAAGACCCGGCCCGTCTCGTCACGGTCCTTCAAGGCGGCACCGCAGCCGGCCGAGTCCACGAGCACGGGGGCGCCACCCGGCATGGCGGCCAGCGACCGCGAGGCCAACCGGTGCCCGGCCTCGCTCAATCCCGCGTGGACGTGCAGCGCGCCGCAGCAATCGGCACCGCTGCCGGGCACGGCGACACCGGCGCCGGCGGCTTCGAGCACGAACTGCACCGCCCGGTGGGTGTCGCGCTGCCACGCGTCCATCACGCAACCGGTGAACAGCCAGACGTCGGCGCCGCTCGACTTCAGCGGCGAGCCCCGGCGCAGCGGCAACTTGGGCAGCGCGACCCGTGACGGCACCAGCCCGAGCCGCTGGGCTGCGGCCGCCACCGAAGACCCCGCCAACACCAGCCCGTGATGGCCCAAGGCCCAGTAGCCGACCCGCTTCCACCGCGGTTGGTAGCCGGCCACCTCGACCAGCGTCTCCCGCGCCCCCTCCATCAACCGGCCGAAGGGCACGCCCGACGGGCACGCCGTCTCGCAACCACGGCACTGCACGCACTCGTCCATGTAGGCGACGAAGTCGGCGTCGATGTCGGCCCCGCCCCACTGCACGGCCCGCATGGCGGCAATGCGGCCCCTCGGCGACTTGGACTCCTCGCCGCTCACCCGGTACGTCGGGCAGTGGGGCAGGCACAGCCCGCAGGCGACGCAGCTAGCGAGGTCGTCGTCGTCGACGTGGAGGAGGCCGGTCACGGCCGCCGGCCCGGGTTCATGCGGCCACGGGGATCGAAGGCGTCCTTCACCTTGCCGTTGAGGCTGACGACCATCGGATCGGACGGCGCCACCGCCTCGACGGGCGAAGACGTGTGGACCGTGCCCACGCCGACCTCGGCCACGAAGCCGTCACCGGTCAACGACCGCAACTCGGACGGACGCAACGAACGCACGCCGCCAGTCGGCAACGGCGGCGGCCCCTCGACCTCGTCCCACCCGCCGGTCAGCGCCGAGCGTTCGGCGGCCACGTCGGCGGCGTGGCCTTCGAGCAACACCCACGTCGACGAGCCGTCCCACAGGATCGACGATGGACGGAACAACCGGTCGCGCGCCTCGAACGGATCGGAGGACGGCGAGCGGAACCACTGCGACACCGCCGGCACCGGCGACGCCCGCAAGACGACCTCGGCGATGAAGCCCAACGTGCCCAACGACCCGACCATCAACCGGCCCAGGTCGTAGCCGCTCACGTTCTTCACCACGGGCCCGCCGGCCTTCACCAAACGGCCAGAGGCCAACACCACCTTGGCCTCCAGCACGGTGTCGCGCACCGGCCCGTAGCGCAGCCGCCGCAACCCGCTGCGGCCCACGGCCAACACCCCGCCCACCGTTGCTGAGTTGTCTGCCACATGGGGCAGACAACTCAGCAATGAAGGCACCTCTTGGCCACCGACGGCCAGGGCCGCCGCCACCTCGGCCACGGGGGTTCCGGCCCGGACGCGGACGACCATCTCCGCGGGCTCGTACTCGACGATGCCGGAAGGGGCCCGGACCTCGCGGGGCGAGCCGACCAGCGGGCCGCCGACCGACCACGCCGTCCGCCCGCCCACGCACGTGACCGGGCCGTCGTCGACGCCGCCGACCTCCTTGGCGAAGTGGTCGAGGGTCAGATCCACGCGCCCTCCGGCGGGACGAACGACCCCTGCAGGTCGCCGCACCGGGAACCGCCGGGCAGCACCTTCAGCGGGTTGCACGCGTGCGACGGGTCGAACACCTCACGGAGCAGGGCCTGGGCGTCGAGGTCGTCGTCGCTGAAGATCAAGTGCATGTAGTCACGCTTCTCCAGGCCGATGCCGTGCTCGCCCGACAGCACACCCCCGGCGGCCACGCAGGCCTCGATGATCTCGGTGCCGGCGGCGTATACCCGCTCCATGGTCCCGGGCACGCGCCGGTCGAAGACGATGAGCGGATGGAGGTTGCCGTCGCCGGCGTGGAAGACGTTCATCATGACGAGGTCGTGCCGCCGGGCGATGTCGTACACCTGCTCGAGCACGGCGACCAACTTGGTGCGGGGCACGACGGCGTCGTGCAGGTAGTAGTTCGGGGCAATGCGGGCAATGGCCCCGAAGGCCGACTTCCGCCCTTTCCACAGCAGCGCCCGCTCGGCGGCATCGGCCGCGACCCGCACCGACCTGGCGCCGAAGGCCAGCGCGATCGACGAGACCGAGGACGCCGCCGCCTCGACCCCGTCGGCCAACCCGTCGACCTCGACGAGCAGGATCGCGGCCGCGTCCCTAGGGAAGCCGGCGTGGACGTAGTCCTCCACCGCCCTGGTGATCTCGGCGTCCATCATCTCCAGCGCCGCGGGCACGATGCCGGCGGCGATGATGCCGCTCACGGTCGCGGCCGCCGCCTCGACGGTCACGAAGTCGGCCAGCAGGGTGCGCACCGCCGGCGGGTTCGGCGTGAGCCGCACGGCGATGCGGGTGGCGATGCCCATCGTCCCCTCGCTGCCGACGAACGCGCCCCGCAGGTCGTACCCGGGCGGGTCGGCGTCGAGGCCGCCGAGCACGGCCACGGAACCGTCGGGCAGCACGACCTCGACGGCCAGCACGTGGGCGCTGGTCACCCCGTACAACAGGCAGTGGGGCCCGCCCGAGTTGTTGGCCACGTTGCCGCCGATCGAGCACGACTGCTGGCTCGAGGGGTCGGGGGCGAAGTGCAGCCCGTCGGCCGACGTCGCCCGGGACAGGTCGAGGTTCAACACGCCGGGCTCGACCCACGCCACCCGATCCTCGACGTCGATGGAGAGGATGCGGTCCATCTTGGTGGTCACGATCACCACCGGCGGCCGGTCGAGGTTGTCGGTGACCGGCACCGCGCCCCCCGCCAACCCCGTCCCAGACCCGCGGGGCACGATGGCCCGGCCGTGGCGCCGAGCGATGCGGACCGCCGCCTGGACCTCGGCCGTCGACGTCGGGAAGCACACGACGCCGGCCGCGCCCTCGATGACCGACGCGTCCCGCGCGTACAACGCCAACGCCAGCGAACCGTCCTCGACCCGGTCGGGCGACAGGGCCACAGCCAGCTCGCCGGCGAGCGTCATCACCTCGATGGTAGGGGCCAGCCGGTAACGTGGGGCGCCGATGTCCCCCGCTCCCCTCGATACCCACGAATGGGTCTCGTTCGAAGACCCAGAAGAGCAACGCACCTGGCTGGTCGACGTCACCTTCCTCACCAGCCCCTGGACGTGCATCTTCGGCCGCGGCTGCCAAGGCGTGCTGACCGGCCCGGCGCCCGAGCTCGTCCAGGGCTGCTGCAGCTACGGCGCCCACTTCGTCGACGAGGACGACGTGGCCAACGTCGAGCGGGCCGCAGCCACCCTCACCGCCGAGCACTGGCAGTTCATCGAGAAGGGCCACACCAAGAGCGGCAAGCTCAAGGTCGTCAAGACCAACAAGGAAGGCGAGACGACCACCCGCCTGGTCGACGACGCCTGCATCTTCTTGAACCGCCCCGGCTTCGCCAGCGGCCCCGGGTGCGCGCTGCACCAGGCGGCCGTGGCCCGGGGCGAACGGCCCCTCGACCTCAAGCCCAACGTGTGCTGGCAACTGCCGCTGCGCCGGGAGGACACCGTGGAGGACGACGGCCACGTCACCTCCCGCCTCATCCAATGGGACCGGTCGCACTGGGGCGAGGGCGGCGAGGAGTTCCACTGGTGGTGTACCGAGTCGCCCGACGCCTTCATCGACGACAACGCCGTGTACCGCACCATGCGCGACGAGATCGTCGAGATGGTCGGTGCCCCCGTCTACGCCATGTTGCTGGCCTACCTCGAGAGCAAGCCGCGCGAGAGCTACACGCCCCACCCGGCGACGCGGGTCGAGCTCTCGGTCAAGCCGAGCGTCAAGTCGGCCTGATCGCCGCCGATCCTGGCCAACACGTCCTCGAGGGCGGCGGCCGTGACCCGGCAGAACTCCTCGGCCCGCACCAGGCAGGCGTCGTGGTCGGCGGCGATGGCGAAGGCGGTGGCCCCGGGGATGGCGGCCGCGAGCTCTCGCTGCTTCTTGGGCCGCACCAAGCGGTCCTTGGTGGTGACGACGACCGCGGTGGGCACGTCGACCGAGCCCGCGAACGGGCGGGCGTCGTAGAGCCCGAGGGCGCGGCCGGCGTCGGCCAGGGCCTCGGGATCGCCCCGGCGGAGCTCGGCCTTGAGCCACGGCACCAGCGGCGCGAGGTCGGGTGAGACCTTCACCGCCTTGCGCAGCTCGCGGTCGAGCAGGCCGCGGGGCCGGCCACTACGGAGGACGAACTCCAGCGCGCCCATGAACCGCCACAGGAACCGCTCCCGCGCCGTGGCCCGCCATTCGAGGGCGGTGGCTTCGAGGACGAGGCCGTTGACCACCTCGGGATGGCGGTGCCACAGGAGCAACGAGATGGGCCCGCCCATCGAGTAGCCGACGACGGTGGCGGGCCACGCGCCGAACTGGCGCAGCAGGGCGGCGGCGTCGTCGGCCGCGTCCTCGAGGGAGAAGCGCTCGGTGGTGCGTAGCCCCCGGCCGTGGCCCCGGTGGTCGACGGCGATGAGGCGGGCGCGCGGGCCGATGGTGTCGTAGACCCGGAACCAGTTGAGGTCGGCGCTCGCCGTCCAGCCGTGGAGGAGGAGGATCGTGGGCGCACCCGGCGCCGACGCCGGCCGCTCACGCACGAACATCTCGCCCCGGCCCTCGACCTCGACGATGCGGCCGGGCGGCAGGTTGCGCGGGGGGATGGGAGCGTCCACGCTCCCCGTCTTACCCCGAGCGGAACTTGCGAAGCGAAGGCCAGGCCTCGGCCCTGGTCGTGCGCCAGTCGTAGACCGAACCGCCGATCGCCCCGTTCTCCACCGCGGCCCGCAGGAAGGCCTCGACGTCGTCAGGGCCCTGGGACCCGACCCCGCCCACCGGATGGACGGGCGCCAGCGGGTTGCCGAGGTTGTTGCGGAGGCGGCGGATGTTCTCGTCGGTGTAGCGGTACGGGTCGCGGTAGCCAGAGTCGGCCTTGCGGTTCGTCCAGTAGCCCATCGTCTGCCACACGTCGTAGGACGGGGCGATCTCGGCGTAGGGGAAGTCGGGCCAGTAGTTGGGGTTGACGACCTCGAGCACGACCGGCGGCAACACGATGGCGCCGATGGCCCGGCCCGGCAGCGCGGCCCGCAGCCGGGTGCTGAGGTCGATGAGGCGGCGGTTGCGCTCGGCGACATCACCGACGTTGCGGGCCTCGATGTCGACGGCCAGGCCATCGACGTCGAGCTGGGCGCTGGCGAGGAGGCGGTTGAGGTCGTTGTCGACGTCTTCGAGGGTCGGGAGGTACCAGGCCACCACCCGCAGGCCCCGCTGGTGGGCCCGCTGGATGATCGGCAGCAGCAGCTCGGGCTCGGCGATGGGGTCGGGCGTGTCGTTCTTGGCCGTCTGGAGGAAGATCGTCTGCACCCCGGCGGCGGCCATCTCGTCGACCTGGTCGGGGCCGACGGTCGGCGTGGTGTTGCGGTAGTGGCTCCAGTCGTAGACGTCGACCCACGTGCCGAGTCCGGCGTAGGCCTCGATCGAGCCGACGACCCGGGTCGCGGCTTGGAGGGGCGGGGCCTTGGCCTTGGCCGCGGCCCTGGCGACGACGGTGGTGGCCGGGGCGGACGTGGTCGGTGACGTCGTCGGGGGCGGGGCGGTGGTGGCCGGGGCCTCGGTCGTCGTCGGCTCAGGCGGCGCGGTCGTGGTCGGCTCGGCCGTGGTCTCGACGGTCGGCGCCGCCGCCGACTCCCGCACCAGGCTCGGCTCGTGAGCCCCGCATGCGCCCATGGTCAGGGCGACCAGACACCACAGCCAACCGGCCCGCCGCACGGATTGCACGCCCCTACCGTAGCGGCTTAGGGGGCTTCGACCTCTTCGTCCTCGAGGTCTTCGTCCTCGGTCGCGAGGCACCATGAGGCGTGTTCGGCCTCAGGCGCGGCGCCGCACTCTGGGCACGGTTCGACGGCCAGCTCGTTCGTCCTCTTGAGGGCCCGCGCCTCTTCAAAGCGCCGATGGCGTCCCTTTTTCACGGGCTCGCTCCCGATCGGAAATTGGTGGAACGGGCGTCAAGCCTACCGCCTGTGGCGGATAGGGTCGGACCGATGGCCGACGACTCCCTCGACGTGGACGCCATGATCGAACGGTTCAAGGCTAGGGCCCGGGCCGTGCGCAGCCGGGGGGTGCCGCCGCTGGAGGGCGCCGACCGCAAGCGCTTCGTCGACCAGATGGCCCTCGACTACCAGGACTTCGCCATGCTCGGCGACGCCGCCGGCTCGATCGAGGACGGCGTCCTCACCCTGAAGGTCGACCTGAATCCGCACTAGCACTAGTCGGCCTCGACCGGCGGGGGCTCGTCGGGGACGGGCACGTCGATGGCGATCTCGTCGCCCGAGCGGGCTTCGAGCACGAGGTCGCCCCGGCCCCGGCGGAAGGCGAGGGCGGCCCGGCCGTCGACCAGTTGGCGGATGCGGTCGCCGACCAGGCCGGCCCGCCAACCCTGGGCCAGGCGGGCGTCGGGGTCGGCCCGCAGCAGGGCGAGGAGGTCGGCCCTGGTGGCCAGCATGGCGGTGTCGATGCGCAGCTCCTGGGCGAGCTGGGCGACCCACGCCGAGACCAGCGTGACCGCGGGCCTGAGGTTGCGGTCGAGGTCGTCGGTGGGCGGCACCCGGAGGGCGGTGCGGGGCAACTGCAACCCCCGGACGACCGCCGCCAGGATCTCGGGCCCGGCCTCGCCCTTGAGGTAGCGGCCGTCCAGGCCGCGCACGTCCTTGAGCTCGGCGAGCGACGACGGCGCCCGGTGGGACACGCCGAGGAGGGCAAGGTCGGCCAGCACCAGCCGGGGCGGCTTGTCGATCGAGCGGGCCTTGCGCTCCCGCCACGCCGCCACCTCCTGGGCCACGCCCCTCGAGGTCCCCCGCAGGGCGCGGCTGTCCTTGATCCGCCACCACGCCGTCTCCGGGTCCTGGGGCGTGTGCGGCCTGATCCGCAGGGCCTCGCACTCCTGCTCCGACCACGACCGGCGCTCGCACGCGTCGAGGCGGCGGTTGAGCTCGTCGTACAGGTCGATGAGGTGGGCCACGTCGGAGGCGGCGTACTGCTTCTGGCCGTTGGTGAGGGGGCGCTGCATCCAGTCGGTGAGGCGGTCGCCCTTGGCCAGGCGGAAGCCGAGGAGGCGTTCGGTCAGCGACGACAGCGACGGCGACGAGTAGCCCAGGAAGCCGGCCGCGACCTGGGTGTCGAAGATGCGGGCCGGGATGGTGCCGCACGCCTGCTCCATGATCTCGAGGTCCTGGTCGGCGGCGTGGAGGATGCAGGTGCCGGGGCCGTCGAGGACCTTGGCCAGCGGCCGCACGTCGATCGTCACCGGGTCGACCAGGGCGATGCCGCCCGGCCATGCGATCTGGACGAGCGCGAGCTGGGGCCAGTACGTGCGCTCGCGATGGAACTCGGTGTCGACGGCGTAGAGCGGTTCGGTGGCCAGCTTCTCGACGAGCTCGGCCAAGCCGCTGTCGTCGTCGATCCAGTCGGCGTCGGGCACGGCGGCGACGCTACGCCCCGCCGCGCAGGGCGCGCAGATCGGCCAGGTCGTCGCTGTCGAAGTCGCGGGGCGGCGGGCCGCCGAGGAGCTGGCCCACGAACGACGACTCCACGGCCCAGTACATCACCGACTTCGAGTTCTTCGAGTGGCCCGGGTGCTGGGGATCGGCCCGGCCGGTGTCGCGTGCGAGGTCGACCAGGCCGAGCTCGTGGCCCTGCTCGTGCATGAGGACGGCGTCCTCGACCTCGGCCCTCGTCACCACCGGCGGGTTGGCCGCGCCGGCGACGGCGTCGGCAAAGAGGGCGAGCACGTCGCCCCGCACGGCGATGCCGAGCACGTCGGTGTTGCCTTCGAACGTGCCCTTGAGGAAGAGGACGTGGAGCACGGCCTTGCCGTTGCCCTGGGGAGTGGTGCTCAGGCCGTCGGCGGTCGAGGCGAGGTCGTCGGCGGTCCATGCCTTGGCCCCGCCGGGCACGGTGATGGGGCCGCTCACCGTCACCGGCTTGCCGCTGACGTCGCCGAGCACGGTGGTCGCGTGGTCGACCGAGGCCCGGTTCGGCGCCGCGCCCTGCTGCTCCATCCGCTCCCACACGATCGTCTTGGCCGGTTGCGGCCGCAGCATCGTCCTGGCGAAGGCGCCGGGCGGGCCCTGCGACCCGTCGTCGCCGGCCGCGGTCGTCGGCACCGGCCGCATGGCCGTCGTGGCCGTGCCCCCTCCCCCGCTGCCGCCGGTGCTGCCCGGTGCCGTGGTCCCCGTGCCGGGCGGTCGGGGCTTGGTCGTCGTCGCCGCCGGTGACGTTCCCCGGCGTTGCGTCGTGGTCGACCCCGGCGCGCCGCCGGCTTGCGTGGTCGTCGAACCCACCGTCACCGTGCCGCCGCCCGGGCGCTTGCCGGACGAGCACGCGGCCGTCGCCAGCGCGACCACCAACACGAGCGTGAGCAATCGGCGCACGAAGGAGTCCTTACCCGCCGTAGTTCATGCGGGTGTCCTCCAT
>JAXDPV010000187.1:0-5312 GCA_034668185.1 Actinomycetota bacterium | reverse complement strand
GCCTTCGCCCTCTCGCCCGACGGCACCCGCATCGTCGTGGCCGACGGCCGCAAGCTCCTGGTGCGCCCCGTCGACGGCCAACCCGGCCTCACCGTCGACGTGCCAGGCCCGGCAGAAGACCCGTCGTGGTCGCCCGACGGCACCCGCGTCGTCTACACGTCGAACTACCAGATCTATGTCGCGCCCGTCGGCGGCGGCCCCGTCCGCCAGCTCACGGCCAACGGCACCGTCAACGGCGACGCCACCTGGACGGGCGAGGGCGACTGGGTCGTCTTCCGCAGCAACCGCAGCGGCGGCGGCGACCTCTACGCCGTCAAGGGCTCGTCCTCCGCCGGCTCCGAGACCGGCCTCGCCCAGGTCACCAGCACCAACGAACGCGAGACCACCCCCGCCTTCTGATCGTTTTGGGTGCCAGATCTCATGCCAGGGCGTGAGATCTGGCACCCAAAACGGCTATTGGTCGGGCTGGATGGGGGCGGCCACGGGGGCCACGAGGAAGTCGTGGGTGGCCTGGTCGATCTTGCCGGTGACGGGGAGGTGGGCCGCGGTCTGGTAGTTGCGCACGGCTTGGACGGTCGAAGGGCCCCACACGCCGTCGACGCCGACCTGGAACCCGATCCCGCTCAACGCCGTTTGGTAGGCCCGCACCATGCCTGGCGTCAGCCCGTTGCCGTTCTCGTCGCCGAGGTCGAGGCGGAATTCGGCGGCGTCGCGCACCGCGTCCCACGCCTCGGGGGTGGCGTGCTGGTACGACCAGAACGACACGCCGGCGGCACCGACGGCGTCGGCGTACTGCATGAAGCGGATCAGCGCGTCGCGGTTGGGCACGCCGGGCGGGCCGCCCTCGGGGCCGCCGTCGTAGGCCTGGCCGATGGGGAAGACGGGCTTGCCGAACTGGCTCAGGTAGCTGACGGCGTTGGCCGCGTCGGAGGCCGGGTCGCGGTTCATCCAGTAGACCATCGGCGCCACCGCGTCGAAGGGGGCCACGATCTCCCGGTAGGGGTAGCCCGACTTCACCTTGCCCGGCGTGGGGTTGGGCACGGTGGCGATCAGCGGGTAGTTGGGCCCGACGTTCTGGCGCAGCCAGTTGACGTAGGCGGTCACGAACTCGAGGTCGTTGTTGGTGCCCTCGTGGGTGCTTTCGATGTCGGCGGAGAAGCCGTCGATGCGGTGGCCGTCGGGCGTCGTGTACTTGATGGCCGCGAGGGCCCGCAGCACGTCGTCGCCGGGAGCGTTCAGGTACGGGAAGTCCCACCCGTACACCCGGATGCCGTTGGCGTGGGCCACCGGCAGCAGGCCGTCGAGGAACGGCCCGGCCATGAAGCCCTCGCGCAACGTGCCCGTGCGCACGTAGAGGTGGGTGAGGCCGTTGGCCTTGGCCCGGGCGACGATGATGTTCGGGTCGCCGCCGTCGGCGCGGTCGTGCATCCAGATCCACATGCCCTTGCCGATGGGCAGCGCGCCCCGGCCGGCCGGGGGAGCCGCCGCCGTCGACGAAGCCGGAGCGGGCGCCGCCGGGGCCGCCGGAGCGGGCGTGGGCGGGGGCGCGGCCGCGGTGGTCGAGGGGGCGGCCGCGGCCGCCTGGGGCGCGGGCACGATGACGGCCCCGGCACCGGCCGAGGCGATCGAGGCCGTGCCCTCGGGCCGGTCGAGGCCGGCGAGGCGCTGGAGGTGGACGGGCGGGAGCGGCGCGGCCACCGTCACCACGCCGACGATGCCGGCGCAGGCGAGGGCCAGCGAGCCGAGGAACAATCCGGCGGCCATGCGGGCGTGCCCGGGCTCGGGCCAGCGGTCGACGAAGCGCGACTCGGCGTCGTCCACGATGCGCCGGCCGGCGGCGGCCAGCGGCGACCACACGTGGCGGACGGGGGAGGCCGCGGGTGCGGCCGATCCCATGCGGGTGGCGAGCAGCGGGGCCGTTCCCGGCAACGGCGACCACGGGTCGACGGCCATGGCCGCCCACGCCTGGAGCACGGCGATGGCGTCGCCGGCGTGGGTCCGCGCCGAGGCCAGGAACCGGTGCAGGCTCTCGAAAACCACCTCGGCCGAGGGTTTGCGTACGAGGGCCGGGGGTATCAAGAGCGCGGAGAAGTAGGCGAAGAGCTTGGTCATAGCTACGCAGTCAGGTTCGTCCCTGCTCTGCGTTCAGTTGAGGAAGTTACGCGTCCGCACCCGAAATTCCTGGGCAATTGCGCGTATCTACACGCGATCGAAAAGGATCGCCCGCTTCACTTCCTCGATCGCCTGGGTCACCTTGATGCCCCTGGGGCACGCCTCGGAACAGTTGAACGCCGTGCGGCACTTCCACACGCCGGACTTCTGGTTGAGGATGTCGAGGCGCTGTTCGGCCGCTTCGTCCCGACTGTCGAACACGAAGCGATGGGCGTTCACGATCGCCGCCGGCCCGACATATTGCGAATTGCCCCAATAGACCGGGCACGACGTGGTGCAGGCGGCGCAGAGGATGCACTTGGTGGTGTCGTCGAAGCGCTCCCGCTCCTCGGCCGACTGCGTCCGCTCCTTGTAGCCGGGGTCGCCGGTGTTGATCAGGAACGGCAGCACCGAGCGGTACTGGGCGAAGAACGGCTCCATGTCGACGACCAGGTCTTTGATCACCGGCAGGCCCCGGATGGCCTCGACGGTGATGACGCTCCCGTAGTCCTCGATCAGCGCCTGGCACGCCAGGGCGTTGGCCCCGTTGATGACCATGGCGTCGGAGCCGCACACGCCGTGGGCGCACGAACGGCGGAAGGTGAGGGTGCCGTCGTGTTGCCACTTGGCCTCGTGCAGGGCGTCGAGGACCACCGAGCGAAAGGCCTTCACCTGGACGTTGAACGTGTCCCAGTGGGGCTTGGTGTCGCGCTCGGGGTCGTAGCGCTTGACCCGCAACTCGACGTCGATCATGTCGGGGCTCATGGCCATCAGTACTTGCGCTCCATGGGCTCGTAGGGGCCGAGGACGACGGGCTTGTAATCGAGCTTCAGCGACCCGTCGGCTTCCCTGGTGATCAACGTGTGCTTCATCCAGTTGGCGTCGTCGCGGTTGGGGTGGTCGACCCGCATGTGGGCGCCCCGGCTCTCGGTGCGGGCGGCGGCGCTGACGACCAGGGCCTCGGCCAGGTCGATGAGGTAGCCGAGCTCGAGGGCCTCGGTGAGGTCGTAGTTGAAGGTCTCGCCCTTGTCGTCGATCGAGACCCGGTCCCACCGGTCGCGCAGCTCCTGCACGGTCTTCAGGGCGCCGTCGAGGCTCTCCTGGCTGCGGAACACGGATGCCTTGTCCATCATCTCGTTCTGCAACGTGGCCCGGATGTCGGCGACCTTCTCGCCGCCGCTGCCGGCCTTCATCCGCTCGATGCGGGAGCGCACGTCGCCCTCGATGCCCTTGGGGATCTCGGGGAGGGTGACGTCGGGGCGGTTCACGAACTCGGCCATGGCCCGGCCGCCCCGCTTGCCGAACACCACGATGTCGAGCAGCGAGTTGGTGCCCAGGCGGTTGGAGCCGTGGACGCTGACGCACGCGCACTCGCCGGCGGCGTAGAGGCCGGGCACCACGGTGTTGTCGGGGCCGACGACGACCTCGCCGTCGACGTTGGTGGGGATGCCGCCCATGGCGTAGTGGGCCGTGGGCTGGATCGGGATCGGGTCGACCTTGGGCTCGAGGCCGAGGTACGTCCGCACGAAGTCGGTGATGTCGGGCAGCTTGGCGTCGATGAACTCCGGCGGCAGGTGGGTGAGGTCGAGGTAGACGGCGTCTTTGTCGGGGCCGACGCCTCGGCCCTCGAGGATCTCGGTCTGGATCGCCCTCGCGACCATGTCCCGCGGAGCCAGGTCCTTGACCGTGGGCGCGTAGCGCTCCATGAAGCGCTCGTTGTCGCTGTTGCGGAGGATGCCGCCTTCGCCCCGGGCGGCTTCGCTCAAGAGGATGCCGAGCTTGTAGATGCCCGTCGGGTGGAACTGGAAGAACTCCATGTCCTCCATGGGGATGCCCCGCCGGTAGAGCAGCCCGGGCCCGTCGCCGGTGAGGGTGTGGGCGTTGGAGGAGACCTTGAACATCTTGCCGAAGCCGCCGCTGGCGAAGAGGACGGCCTTGGTGTTGAACACGTGGAGGTCGCCGGTGGCCTGCTCGTAGGCGATGACCGCGCCCACCCGCCGCTGGCCGTCGCCGTCGTCGACGAAGTGGATGTCGAGCACCTGGTACTCGTTGAAGAAGTTGACGTCCCTGGCGACGCACTGCTGGAACAGCGTCTGCAGGATCATGTGGCCGGTGCGGTCGGCGGAGTAGCAGGCCCGCATGACCGGGGCCTCGCCGTGGTTGCGGGTGTGGCCGCCGAAGCGGCGCTGGTCGATCTTGCCTTCAGGGGTGCGGTTGAAGGGCAGGCCGAAGTGCTCGAGCTCGATGACGGCGTCGATGGCTTCCTTGCACATGATCTCGGCCGCGGGCTGGTCGACGAGGTAGTCGCCCCCCTTGACGGTGTCGAAGAGGTGCCACTCCCACGAGTCCTCCTCCACGTTGGCCAGCGCGGCGCACATACCGCCCTGGGCCGCCCCCGTGTGCGAGCGGGTGGGGTACAGCTTGGTGATCACCGCGGTGCGGCACTTGCCGGCGGTTTCGATGGCCGCCCTCAGCCCCGCGCCACCGGCGCCGACGATCACCGCGTCGTAGCTGTGGTGGTGGACGTTCACGGCCGGGAATCCTGTCACCGGCCGTTCACCGATGCGCAATCCGTACCTCGGGGAGGTGGCCCGGGTCGACGGTGCCGACCTTGACCACGCTGTCGGCGGGGACGTCGCCCTGCCACCGGTGATCGCCGGCGGTCACGATCGCATCCTCGATCGCTTCCCTCAGATCGTTGATGACGTACACGTCGCCGGTGGCGGGGTCGGCCACGGCGGTGACCTGTTCGCAGCGCGGCCGGGTGGCGGCCACGAACCCGCCCGCGGGCCGGTACTTGAGGAGGCGGAGGGTGTCGACGTCCTCGGGGTCGACGTCAGTTACGAAGCGTCCGAGCCTCGGCCAGGTGGCGATGGCCTTGGCCATGTCGGCATCCTTGGCCGGGGCCGGGTCGGCGTGGGCCACGACCGGTCTCGACCTGTCGGCCTTTTCGAGGGCCCGGGCGACCGAGGCGTCGAGCACGGTCTTGTTGTAGGTGGGCACGAGGAGGGCGGCGAGGGGGCCGGCGTCGTAGGGGCTGCTGTGGGCGCACCACAGGGCGATCGAGGGATGGTGGCCGAGGGCGTCGACCGCTTCCCGGGCTTGTCTCGTGGCCTGCTTCCTCACGCTGCGGGGGTAGCCGCCGTGCAGCGGCAGGTCCT
>JAXDPV010000186.1:0-2763 GCA_034668185.1 Actinomycetota bacterium | reverse complement strand
ACAGGCGCAGGATGCGGCTCATCGAGAGCTTGGCGATGTTGGCCCCGCCGGGGATGTCGGGCTGGCCGGCGTTGCGCAGCGCACGCGACCGCAGGTTCATGTACTTGGCGATCTCGTTGAGCGTGTGCAGTTGCATCAGGTCCTGGCGGACGGTCGGGTCCTTGATTTTGCCGTTGGCCTTGGCCAGCTCGGTGAGGAGCATCCCGGCGCCACCCATCAGGCCGGCGGGCCCACCGCCACCGCCGCCACGACGGCGACCGGCCTCGCCCGGGGCCCTGACGAAGTCGCCGACCCGCTTGCCCAGGTCGCCGGCGATGGTGCCGGGCGTGGCCGCGCCACCGGCGGCCGAACCGCCGCCGGCGCCGAGGCCGGCCCGCTCGAAGGCGAGGGTGGTGTTGGCCACCGCCCACCCGTTGTTCTTGCCGCCGATCATGGCCGACTCGGTGGTGACGGCGTCGGTCATGAAGACCTCGTTGAACATGGCGTGGCCCGTGATCTCCCGCAGCGGGCGCACGTCGACGCCGGGCTGGTGCATGTCGAGGGCGAAGTAGGTGATGCCCTGGTGCTTGGGCACCTCGACGTTGGTGCGGGCGAGGAGCATCCCGAGGTCGGCGACCTGGCCGCCCGACGTCCACACCTTCTGGCCGTTGACGTGCCACTCCTCGCCGTCCTGCACCGCCTTGGTCGACAGGCCGGCGAGGTCGGAGCCCGCGCCGGGCTCGGAGAAGAGCTGGCACCACGCCTTCTGGCCGGTGACGATGTCCCGCACGTAGAGGTCGATCTGCTCCTGGGTGCCGTGGGTCGCGATCGTGGGCGCGGCCAGCAGCAGCCCGAGGCCACCGGGGGCGCCGAGGGCGCCGAACTCGGCGATGGTCTGCTGGACCCGGACGGCGTCGGCCCGGGGGAGGGCCCGGCCGTAGGCGTTCTCGGGCAGCGAGGGGGCGGCCCAGCCGGCCAGCCCGAGGCGCTCCCACCACTCCGCCACCGTCAGATCGGGGTCCCAGTTCTGCTCGAGCCAGGACTTCACCTCGGTGACGGCGTCAATCGCGGTATCGGTCATGCCCACACGATTTCGGAAACTTGACCGGTCAGTCAAGTCGGGCCACCGGGTTCCCGTGAGATAGGCAGTCGGAATCCAAGCGCCCATCTCGAGAAAACCCGTGGTGTTGCTGCTGACGAGCATCTTCTGCTCGGCCGCGGCCGCGCTGGCCCAGATCACCGTCCTCGGCAAGGAGGTCTACGACCTGACCGGCCGGGAGCTCGACCTCGGGCTGTTGGGCCTGGCCGAGTTCGCCCCCGCGGCCCTGCTGGTGTTGGTGACGGGCTCGGTGGCCGACCGCCTCGACCGGCGGCGGGTGGCGGCCATCGCCCTTGGCTTCGAGGCGTTGGCCGCCGTCGGCCTGGCCGCCTACGCCGGGTCGAGCCCGACGGCGGTGGGGCCGATCTTCGGGCTGGTCTTCGCCTTCGGGATCGCCCGCGCCTTCGCCGCGCCCGCGGCCCGGGCATTGCCGGCCGACATCGTCGCCCCCGAGCGGCTGCCGTGGTTGGTGGCGCGGTTCTCGGCGTCGTGGCAGGCGGCCCTGGTCGTCGGTCCGGTGCTCGGCGGCTTCCTCTACGCCGTCGACGTGCGCCTGCCCTACGTGGCCGTCGCCACCCTGCTCTTGACCTCGGCCGGCGCGCTGCTGTTGATGCACGTGCCCGAGCGCCAGCCGGCCAACGTGGCCGAAGATCCGATCGTCGAGACCGTCCTCCACGAACCCCCGGCGGCCAAGGCCGGCATCCGTGAGGCGGTCGAGGGGCTGCGCTTCATCCGCCGCTACCCGTTGCTGCTCGGGGCGATCTCGCTCGACCTGTTCGCGGTGTTGTTCGGCGGCGCGGTCGCGCTGCTGCCGGCCATCGCCAAGGATCGCCTCGGCGTGGGCGCGGTCGGCCTCGGTTGGTTGCGGGCCGCGGGCGGCATCGGCGCCGGCCTCGTCACCTTGCGGTTGGCGGTGCGGCCGATCAGGCGCCACATCGGGCGCACGTTGCTGGCCGCGGTGGCGCTGTTCGGGGTGACGACGATCGTGCTCGGCCTCACCCGCACCTTCGCCGTCGCCTTCGTCGCCATGGCCGTGCTCTCCGGCGCCGACGCCATCAGCGTGTTCGTGCGGGCCACGCTCGTCCCGTTGGTCACGCCCCAGGACAAACGGGGACGGGTGTTGGCGGTCGAGAACGTGTTCATCGGCGCGTCCAACGAGCTCGGTGCCTTCGAGTCGGGCGTGGCCGGGCAGATCCTCGGGCCCGCGGGTGCGATCGTGCTCGGCGGCGTGGGCACGCTGGTGATCGCCGGCACGTGGTGGTTCCTCTTCCCCGACCTGCGCGAGGTCGACGAGTTCCCGAGCTAGCCGCCCGAGACCAGGACCTCGGCGTCGAACGGCGGCGTGGGATCGTCGGGGGTCTCGAGCCAGCCCTGGGGCAGCGCGACCGGTCGGGGGCCGTTGGTGTGTCCCCTCGGCGTGCGCCTGGCGTCCTCGGGGAATGGCATGGCGTCGTCGAGGTCGGCGAGCTCGCGTCGCAGGTCGTCGATCGACGAGATCGATGCGAGGCGCCGCCGGCGTTCGCCTCCGATGGGGAAGCCGGTGACGTACCAGCCGGCGTGCTTGCGGAAGTCGCGGCAGCCGAGGTCTTCACCGAGGAGGTCGGCAAGGAGTACGGCGTGTCGAACCATCAAAGACTTTACCTCGCCGAGGGTGGGCGGGCGTGGGACTGGCCGGCCGGCGAAGG
>JAXDPV010000185.1:0-4576 GCA_034668185.1 Actinomycetota bacterium | reverse complement strand
GACGGTTCGGGCTCGGTTGCGACCCGGGAGAAGCCGCGACCGACGAGCTCGACGACGATGAGCTCGTCGAGCGAGCGGCAATCGCCACGCCGGACCGGCCGTTCCACCTCGAGGCGGCGCTGCGGCGCGGCATCACCGTGGAGCGTCTGGCGGAGGCGACCAGGGTCGACCCGTGGTTCCTCGACCAGATCCTCCAGATCGTCGAGGAGCGGGCGGCGTTGGCCGAAACCGGCTTCGCCGCCATGACCAAGAGGGCGTGGAAGCGGGCCAAGCGCCTCGGCTTCTCCGACGCCCAACTCGGCTACCTCTGGGGCACGACTGAGGCTTCGGTGCGGGCCGCCCGCCAGGCCGCCGGCGTCAACGCCACCTTCAAGACGGTCGACACGTGCGGCGCCGAGTTCGACGCGGCCACGCCGTACCACTACTCGACCTACGAGGACGAGGACGAGGTCCGCCCGAGCGACGGCCGCAAGATCCTCATCCTCGGTTCCGGCCCCAACCGCATCGGCCAGGGGATCGAGTTCGACTACTGCTGCGTCCACGCCAGCCTCGCCCTTCGCGACGCCGGCTTCGAGACCATCATGGTGAACTGCAACCCCGAGACGGTCTCGACCGACTACGACACCAGCGACCGCCTCTACTTCGAGCCGCTCACCTACGAGGACGTGCTCAACGTGGTCGAGGCCGAACGGCCCGAGGGGATCATCGTCGCCCTCGGGGGCCAGACGCCGTTGAAGCTCGCGGGCCAACTGCCCAGGGAGCTCGTGCTCGGCACCAGCCCCGATTCCATCGACCTGGCCGAGGACCGCGAGCGGTGGAACGCGCTGTGCGCCCGGTTGGAGATCCCGCAACCCGCGGGCGGCACCGCCGTCACCGTCGACGAGGCCCTGACGATCGTCGGCCGCATCGGCTACCCCGCGCTGGTGCGGCCGAGCTACGTCCTCGGCGGGCGGGCGATGGAGATCGTCTATAACGAGGCCGACCTGCGCCGGGCCATGGCCGAGCTCGCCGGCTTCGGCAGCCTGGGCAAGGAAGGCGGGCTGTCGGCCGAGCGGCCGGTGCTCGTCGACCGCTTCCTCGAGGACGCCATCGAGGTCGACGTCGACGCCATCCGCGACGCCACCGGCGAGGTCCTCATCGGCGGTGTCATGGAGCACGTCGAGGAAGCCGGCGTCCACTCGGGCGACAGCGCCTGCGTGCTCCCGCCGCCGACCTTGCTGCAGAGCGTGATCGAGGTGATCGAGGGCTACACCAGGGCCATCGCCGATGCCCTCGACGTGCGCGGCCTGGTCAACGTCCAGTACGCGGTGAAACAGGGCCAGGTGTTCGTGATCGAGGCCAACCCCCGGGCCAGCCGGACGGTGCCGTTCGTGTCGAAGGCGACGGGCGTGCCCCTGGCCAAGATCGCGGCCCGGGTGATGGTCGGCTCGACGCTGGCGTCGCTGCGAGAGGACGGGACCTTGCGTCCTGCATCGACGGGCGGGCACGTCAGCGTCAAGGAAGCGGTGCTGCCCTTCAACCGCTTCCCCGACGTCGACACCGTGCTCGGGCCGGAGATGCGTTCGACCGGCGAGGTCATGGGCATCGACCTCACCTTCGGGCTCGCGTTCGCCAAGAGCCAGGCCGCCGCCGGGAACCGCCTGCCCGAGTCGGGCACGGTGTTCCTCTCGCTCGCCGACCGCGACAAGCCCACCGGCCTCGACGCCGCCCGCCGCTTCGTCGACGCCGGCTTCGCCATCGCCGCCACCGTGGGCACGGCTGCGTATCTCACCGAGCACGGCGTCCCCGTCGAGACCGTGGTGGCCAAGGTCGGCGAGGAGCACGACGGCCCCGACGCGGTGTCGTTGCTCGCCGGTGGGCAGATCCAACTGGTCGTCAACACGCCGAGGGGGCGCGGCCCCCGGGCCGACGGCGCCTACATCCGCCGGGCCGCCAACGTCCACAAGGTGCCGTGCCTCACCACCGCCGCCGCGGCCCGGGCGGCGGCCGCCGGCATCGCCGACTGGGCCCGCCATCCGCTCTCGGTCCGCAGCCTCCAGGAGTTCCACGACCAAGACCAGTTGCGGCTGCCCATCTGATGGCCGCCCACCTCGACCTCACCACCAGGATCGGCGGCGTCGTGCTGCCCAACCCGGTGATGACGGCGTCGGGGACGGCGGGGCACGGGGCCGAGCTCGCGCCCTATGTCGACCTCGGCGGCCTCGGTGCGGTGGTGGTGAAGTCGCTGTCGGCCGAACCGTGGGCCGGCAACCCCGCGCCCCGGGTCACCGAGACCAGCGGCGGGATGCTCAACAGCGTCGGCCTGCAGAACCCGGGCGTCGAGGCGTGGCTGGAATCCGAGCTGCCCGAGTTGCTGGCCACAGGTGCGCGTGTGGTGGCGAGCATCTGGGGGTTCACCGTCGACGCTTATGAGAAGGCCGCGGCCATGCTGGCGGAAGCGCCTTCGCAAGTGATCGCGGTCGAGGTCAACCTCAGTTGCCCCAACATCGAGTCGAGGCGAGCGATGTTCGCCCACTCGGCCGCAGCCACGGCCGAGGCCGTCGAGGCCACCGCCGCGGCCAAGCGGCCGAGGTGGGCCAAGCTCAGCCCCAACGTCACCGACATCACCGAGATCGCCGTCGCCGCCCTCGATGCCGGGGCCGAGGCCGTGACCCTGATCAATACCATCATGGGCCTGGCCATCGACCCCGAGACGAGGAGGCCACGCCTGGGCAACGGGGGCGGTGGGCTCAGCGGGGCGGCCATCCACCCGGTCGCGGTGCGGGCGGTCAACGACGTGTACCAAGCCAGGCCGGGGGCCGCCATCGTCGGCGTGGGCGGGGTCACCACCGCCGAGGACGCCGTCGAGCTCCTCCTCGCCGGGGCATCGGCCATCCAAGTGGGCACGGCCACCTTCCGCGATCCGCGGGCCGCCGGACGTATTGTCAAAGACCTCGGGGCGTGGTGCCGCCGTCATGGCGTCCGCCGCCTCGCCGACCTGATCGGAGCCGTCCAATGAGCCAGACCATCGAGCCCGCCGCCGGAGCACCGCCGGCCGTACGAGACCGGCTGGCCATCGCCCTCGACGTCGACGACCTCGTCGAAGCCCGCCGCCTGGCCAAGGACGTGGCCCCCTGGTTCGGCGTGGCCAAGGTCGGCCTCGAGCTCTACAGCGCGGTCGGCCCCG
Source organism: Actinomycetota bacterium (assembly GCA_034668185.1). GTDB lineage: Bacteria > Actinomycetota > Acidimicrobiia > Acidimicrobiales > CADCTF01 > DATLED01. Next base: position 1,410 of record JAXDPV010000185.1, on the reverse strand, counting down.
ACGCCGTGAGCCAGCTCATGGAGCTCGGCTTCAAGGTCTTCCTCGACATCAAGCTCCACGACATCCCGACCACCGTGGGCAAGTCGGCGCGCGTCGTCGGCTCGCTCGGCGCGAGCTACCTAACCCTCCACGCCTTCGGTGGCGTGACCATGTTGCGGGCCGGCGTCGAAGGCCTGGCCGAGGGCGCGGCCCGCGCCGGCCTGCCCACGCCGACGGCGCTGGCGGTGACGATCCTCACGAGCGACGCCGACGCGCCGCCCCACATCCTCGGCAAGCGGGTGCAGGCCGCGGTCGAAGGCGGTTGCGACGGCCTCGTCTGCGCCGCCGGCGACGTCAAGGAGGCCAAGCAACTGGCGCCCCGCCTGGTCGCGGTCGTGCCCGGCATCCGCCCGGCCGGCGCCGCCACCCACGACCAGGCGCGTGCCGCCACCCCGCAAGCCGCGCTGGCCGCGGGCGCCGACCTGCTGGTCGTGGGCCGGGCCGTGACCGCGGCCCCCGACCGGGCCGCCGCGGCCGCGGAGATCGCGGCCTCGGTGGGCTAGGGTCCGGGGATGCCCTTGCCTCCTGCACTTACGCCCGAGCAGCGAGCGGCCGCACTGCAGAAAGCGGCCGCCGCGCGGCGCCAGCGGGCCGAGTTGAAGGACAAGCTCAAGATGGGTTCGCTGACCCTTCGCGAGCTGCTCGACCAAGCAGAGCGCGACGAGGTCGTGTCGAAGATGAAAGTGGTTGCCGTGCTCGAATCCCTGCCCGGTGTCGGCAAGGTGAAGGCCCGTCGCATCATGGACGAGGTCGGCATCAGCGAGACGCGGCGGGTGCAGGGCCTCGGCGACAAACAGCGCAAGACGCTGTTCGAAAAGCTCGACCTCACCTGAGAAGCCGGGGCCCCGCTGCTCGTCGTCGTGTTCGGCCCCGGCGGGGTCGGCAAGGGCACCTTGGTGCAGCGGTTGGTGGCCGGTGACCCGCGCCTCTGGCTGAGCCGTTCGTGGACGACCCGGGCCCGCCGGCCCGGCGAGGCCGAGGACGCCTACGTGTTCGCCGACCGCGCCGGTTTCCGGGCCAAGCGCGACGCCGGCGGTTTCCTCGAGACCAACGAGTTCGCGGCCAACGGCCACCTCTACGGCACGCCCTGGCCCGAGGAGGCCGGCGACCGTGACGTGCTGCTGGAGATCGACCTCAACGGCGCCCGCCAGGTGAAGGAGCAGCGGCCCGACGCGGTATTGATCCTGGTCGAGCCCCCCGACCGGGCCGAGCTGGAGCGCCGCCTCCGGGGCCGGGGCGACGCCGAGGAGGACGTCCGCCGCCGCCTGTCGCTGGCTGAATTGGAGGTGGCTGAGGGGAGCGAGATCGCCGACCACCGGGTGGTCAACGACGACCTGGATAGGGCTATAGCCGAGGTCGCCTCTATACTCG
>JAXDPV010000184.1:0-26429 GCA_034668185.1 Actinomycetota bacterium | reverse complement strand
GGCGTTCCCGCTGCAGCATCCCGGGCGCCACCACCCCGGCGAGGAACAGGCCCATGGCGATGACCACGATCCCCGACGCTTGGGTGAGGCCGCGCTTGTGGGCCAGCAGGCTCTGGCCGACGGCGCTCGACCCGGCGCCGAGGGCGACGAACACCACGGTGAAGCCGGCCACGAACAGCAACGTCGACCGGAGCAACCGCCGGGTGTCGGCGGCGTCGGGCTCGTGCAGCGACGCCATGCTCACCCCCGACATCAGCGACAGGTACCCGGGCACCAACGGCAGCACGCACGGCGAAAGAAACGAGAGCATCCCCCCGGCGAACGCCAGCACGAAACTCACCGTCGCCCCAGCCCAGAAGCGTTGTCACACCCGCGTGCTAAGCCCCCACCCCGGGGGGGCGCCCAAAATCGCGCCAACGATTCGCGCGCCCGCGCATCGGGCAGGCACGTCATCGGCCGGTGAAGGTCGGGGGGCGTTTCTCGGCGAAGGCGGCGCGGCCTTCGGCGAGGTCGGAACTCGACCAGGCGCGGCGGAAGGCGGCGGCCACGTCGGGGTCGTCGATGGGCGGCTCGAGGCGGTTCAAGGCCAGTTTGTGGCCGGCGATGGTGAGGGGCGCCAACGATGCGATCTCCGAAGCCCACGCCAAGGCATCGTCGAACGAACCCGAACGGTTGGCCAAGCCGAGCGACAGCGCGGCCGGAGCACCGATCTCCTCGCACGCCAGCAGCACCGCCCGGGCGGGCCCGTAGCCGGCCAGCAACGCGACCCGTTGCACCGTCCAGTGGTCGACCATCAACCCGAGCTTGGCCGCGGGGATGCCGAAGCGCGCGTCCGCAGCCACCACCCGCAGGTCGCAGGCGATGGCGAGCTGCGTGCCCGCCCCCAACGCCGCCCCGTGTACCGCGGCCATCGTCACCACCGGCGCGTCCCGCAACGAAGCCAGGGCCACCCGCAGCACGTCGGCGAACCCGGCGTCCTCCATCGCCTTCAAGTCGGCGCCGGCGCAGAAGTTCGTGCCCGCACCCCGCAGGACGATCGCCCGGGCCCCACCGTGTACCGAGTCGGTGACAGCCGCGGCCAACTCCAGGCAAGCCGAAGCGTCGACGGCGTTGCGCCGCTCCGGCCGGTTCAACGTGACGACCGCGACCGGGCCACGGCGCTCGACGTCGATCACCGAAGCGAACGCCCGACCTGCTCGAGGTCGGCGTCGACCATCGTCTTCACCAGCTCGGCGAAGCTGACCTCCGGCTTCCACCCGAGCACCCTGGCCGCCTTCGACGGATCGCCCACGAGCAGGTCGACCTCGGCCGGCCGCATGAAGCGCTCGTCCAGCACGACGTGGTCCTCCCAGTTGAGACCGACGTGGGAGAAGGCGAGCTCGCAGAACTCCCGCACCGGGTGGGTCTCGCCGGTGGCGATGACGAAGTCGTCGGGCTCGTCCTGCTGCAGCATCAGCCACATGGCCCGCACGTAGTCGCCGGCGAAGCCCCAGTCGCGCTGCGCGTCGAGGTTGCCCAACGGCAACTGCTCCTGCAGCCCGAGCTTGATGCGGGCCACGCTGTTGGTAATCTTGCGGGTCACGAACTCCAGGCCACGCCGGGGCGACTCGTGGTTGAACAGCATCCCGCTCGACGCGTGCAAGGCGTAGCTCTCGCGGTAGTTGACCGTGATCCAGTGGCCGTAGACCTTGGCCACGCCGTACGGCGACCGGGGGTAGAACGGCGTCGTCTCCTTCTGCGGGACCTCGACGACCTTGCCGAACATCTCCGACGACGACGCCTGGTAGAAGCGGATCTCGGGGTCGACGATGCGGATGGCGTCGAGGGTGCGGGTGACGCCGAGGGCGGTGGTCTCGCCGGTGAGGACGGCCTGGCTCCACGACGTCTGCACGAACGACTGGGCCGCCAGGTTGTAGAACTCGTTGGGCCGGTGGTCGCGCAGGATGTGGATCATCGAGACCTCGTCGAGGAGGTCGCCGGGCACGAGCTGGATGTCGTTCTGGATGTGGGCGATGCGCTCGAAGTTGAGCGTGCTCGACCGCCGCACCATCCCGATCACGTCGTAGCCCTTCTCCAGCAAGAGCTCGGCCAGGTAGGAGCCGTCCTGGCCGGTGATGCCGGTGATGAGCGCGCGCTTGGTCATGGAGGACGTTCTACCGGTCGGCGCCCCCGGGTGTCTGCCAACTGGGTTGGCACGCGACAATAGGGACGTGGTGCCGCCCGTCTCCCTCGGCCAGCGCATCGCCCAACTCAGGGGCGACCTCGGCTGGACGCAACAGGAACTGGCCGAACGCCTGGCCATCTCCCGTGTCGGTTTGTCGCATCTCGAAGCCGGCATGTCGACGCCGGGCGAGCGCACCATCGCCCTCCTCGCCGGTCTGTTCAAGATGGAACCCCACGAGCTGGTCGCGGGCACGAGCTACCCCGACGCCAAGGCTGAGCGCCTGCCCGTCGTGGTGTGCCGCTACACCGAGGTCGAACTCCAACTGCGATTGCTCGAGCTCGACGCCGAGCGCGGCCTCGACGCCGCCGGCAGGGCCGAGTGGTCGGAACGGCTGCGACTGCTCGCCAAGTCGACCCACGACCGGCGCGAGCTCGACGCCATCGCCGCCGCCCGCACCCGCCTCTAGCCGAACGTTTGGGAAGCGCCATTGCGCAATCGCGCTCTGGCGCTTCCCAAACGTTCACGCCTGGAGACTGAGGACCCCGTCGGCGACGGCCGCGAGCTCGTCGGACCACGAGGCCGGCTCGACCGCGGGCACGAGCACGAACTTGGAGAAGCCGGCGTCGACGAAGCGTTCCAACTGCACGCGCAACGCCGGCAGCCCCGCGGGCACGACGTCGGACGGGTCCACGTCGGGACGCCGGCCCGCGAGCGCGGCCACCAACCGGGCCGGCAACTCGCCGGCGCGAGCCGTGTAGATCACCAGCGCGCCCCAGTGCTCGGGGTCGATCGCACGCCCGGCCTCGGCCGCGGCGGCCGTCACCAACACCCGGCCCTCGGCGGCGTCGGCCGGCGTGCAGAACGACGGCAGCCAACCGTCACCCAACCGCCCCACCCGACGAAGCTCGCTCGGCGCCCGCCCGCCGAGCCACACCTCGAGCGGCGACTGCACCGGCGAAGGCCGCACGGTCACGCCTTTGTAGGAGTAGAAGCGGCCGTCGTGGTCGACCGACTCCTCCGACCACAACCGCCGCAGCAACGGCAGGGCCTCGTCGAAGCGGGCCGCCCGCTCGGAACGCTCGACGCCGAACGCCTGCTGCTCGCCGGGATCGGCGACACCCAACCCGAACGCCGGCAACAAGCGGCCGCCCGACAAGAAGTCGAGGGTCGCCAGCTCCTTGGCCAGCAGCACCGGGTTGCGACCCGGCAACACCAGCACCGAGAACCCGAGCTTGAGCTTGCGAGTCCGGCCCGCGGCCACGGCCAGGCCGACGATCGGATCGACGGCCCCACCGGTCACCCGCTCCGACAACCACAGCGAGTCGAAGCGGTTGGCCTCGAGCCCGTCGACCAGCGCGGCGAAACCCTCGCCCCCGCCGGCCGAGGTGCCCGTCCCCAACCCGTAACCGATGCGGATCTTCATCGACGCCGACCTTACGGCGCCGTCACCGTGAACGTGCCTTCCATGGCGTCGGGGTGGATCGAGCAGTAGAAGCGGTACACCCCGGGCCCGATGTCGAACACCGCCCGCTTGGTCTGCTCGGCCGGCACGGTGCGGGCCACCACGCCCTCGATGGTGAAGTCGTGCTTGATGGCGTCTCCGTTGGAGACGAACACCGCGACCCGCCCGGCCTTGGCCGCCAACGAGGTGTGGTCCCACTCGAACTGGAAGGCGCGCAGGCGCACGTCGCCGGGCCTCGCCCCCGGCGAACAGGCCGCGAGCGCGACCACCGCGGCGATGACGGCCAACGCCCGCCGCAGGTACTGCTCCATGCAGACAGCGTGTACCGGGGGGCCCGCCAACCGCACGGGTGCCACCATGCGTCCGCCTCGGGGGCTAGCGCCCCTTCCACTCCGGGGGTCGCTTGTCGGCGAAGGCGGCCATGCCCTCGGCCGCGTCCTCGGTCAGCGTGGTCAGCGTCAGCATCGGGTGGAGGTAGGCCAGGGCCGCGGCGGCGTCGCGGTCCCACACCTCGTAGAACGAATCCCGCCCGAGCTTGACGATGGCCGGCGACTTCGAGGCCAGCGTCGCCGCCAGCGCGTCCACGGACGAATCCAATTCGGCCACGGGAACGACCGACGTCACGAACCCGAGCCGCGACGCCTCGGACGCGTCGACCCGCCGCCCGGTCAGCATCAGCTCCAACGCCTTCTTGGGCGGCATCGAACGCACCAGAGGCACGGTGATCATGTACGGCCACAGGCCGACGTCGATCTCGGGCGTGCCGAAGGAAGCGTCGTCGGCCGCGACCACGAAGTCGCACGCCAGCGCCAGGCCGAACCCGCCCGCCAGCGCATACCCACGCACCCGGGCGATCGTCGGCTTGCCCAACGACCACAGGTCGAGGAACAACCCGGCCAGCCCGGCCCGGCCGTCGTGCAACTCGAGGAACGACGCCCCGTCGGCCATGGTCGCCAGGTCGGCCCCGGCGCAGAACGCCTTCTCCCCCGCCCCGGTGAGCACCACCACCCGCACCGCCGGATCGGCCTTGGCCGAGGCCACCGCGGCCCGCAGGAGCGCGATCACGTCCCACGACAGCGCGTTGCGCCTGGCCTCGCGGTTGATCGTCACCCGGGCCACCGGGCCGTCGACGGCGTAGAGAACCTCTTCCGGCACGGCCACGGACGCTACCGTCTGAGGGCCGTGTTCATCGCCGTCGCCGTCGCCGCCGGGATCGCCATCGGCCTGCTGCGGGGCGGGAGCATCACGAGGTTGGGTGAGGCCTCGTTCCGGGTGTGGCCGTTGCTGGTCGCGGGCGTGGCCGTGCAGGCCGCCGCCGCGTTCGCGTCACGCGCCGCCGTCACCCTCATCATCGTGAGCTACCTCGTGCTCCTCGTCTTCGCCGGGGTGAACTACCGCCACGTCGGCATGGGCGTGGTGTTCCTCGGCATCGCCCTCAACCTCGTCGTGATCGGGCTCAACGGCGGTATGCCGGTGCGGGCCGACGCCATCGTCGCCGCCGGGATCGTCGACCACCGGTCCGAGATCGCCAAGCTCGACTTCGGCAGCAAGCGCCACCTCGAGTCGCCCAACGACAAGGTGACCTGGCTGGGCGACATCGTCCCGGTGCCGCTGGCCACCGAGGTGTTGTCGTTCGGCGACCTGGTGATGAGCGTCGGCGTGGCCGACGTCCTCGTTCACCTGCTCAGGCGGAAAGGGCGGGAAGGATCTGCGTCGCCAGGTAGCGATTGAAAGCGTGGAGCGTGGCCCGCACCGCGGCCTGCTCGACGTTGGCCCCGGCGGCCACGCCGTAGCGCTCGCCGGCTTCGTCGGAACCGAACACCAGCATCACGCCCTCGCCGAGCACGTGCTCGAACAAGGCCGCGGCCTCGACCCGGAAGGGCAGCTTGGCGCCCATGCGTTGCAGCGCCTCGAAGGTGGCCGACGCCGCCGAGGTCGGGTCGCCGGCCTTGGCCCGGGCCCGGCCGACGGTACGGATGCCTTCGTAACCGAGGTGGACCTCGACCTCGTCGCCCTCGCCGTTGTGGCCCGAGCGCACCTGGACGTCGAGGAGGCGAACGCGCGACGGCCGGGTGCCGGCGGCGATCTCGACCACGAAGGGCCGGTCGAGGTGGGCCCGGCACACCCGCTCGGCCGACTCCCGCAGGGCCGTCGGGTCGGGGCTGGCCAGGGCCAGCACCTGCACGACCACGGCGTCGGCGCGATCGAGGAAGCCGACGAAAGCCACGTTGGGCAGGCGCCGCAGCTCGAGCTCGAGGACGTCGAGGTGCTTCACTTCCGCCGCTTCCCCTCGTACAGCCGCTGGTCGGCGACGCGGTAGAGGACGTCGGCGTCGAGGCCGTCGTCGGGCGCGGACGCGTGGCCCGCCGTCAGGGTGACCCGAGCATCGGGCACGGCCTCCTCGACCGAGACCTCGATGCGCTCGATGATCTCCCGCAGCGAGTCGTCGCGGATGTTCGGCAGCACGAGGGCGAACTCGTCGCCCCCGACGCGTGCGGCGGCGTCGCCGATGCGGAGGTTGTGGCGAAGCTCGGCCCCGACGGCCCGCAGGGTCGCGTCGCCGGCGGCGTGCCCGAGCCGGTCGTTGACGACTTTGAACCCGTCGAGGTCGAGCAACACCACACCGAACGACCAGCCGTAGCGCTGCGCTTGCGCGCACGACGCCGCCAGGTGCTCATCGAAGGCACGACGGTTGAGCAACCCGGTGAGGGGATCGTGGAGCGAGTCGTGGCGGGCCACGTCGAGGCGCAGCGCGAGCGAGCACAGTTGCAACACGCTCGACGCCACCGCGCCGTCGATGTCGGTGGGGATGGCGTGGACGCCGGGAGCGCCGGTGCGCACCAGTTCCCTCGCCCAGCTCGACTCGATGGGCTTGCGTCCGGCGCGGAACGCCTGGCGGCCGAGGGGCGGCTCGTCGAGGATCACGAGCACGTCCTCGGCTTGGCTGCGCGCTTGCATCCGGTCGATCGAGCGGTAGACGAACTCGACCCCGCTGTCGGCCGAAGCCAGGTCGGCGGTGACCGACGCCAGGATCGCGTCCTCGCGGCGATCGACCGCGGCCACGACCGAGAGCGTCGGCTCGGGCGGGCTCGCCGGCGCGTTCCGCGAAACGCGCGCACCGGAGTTCCTCCGCCAGACCACCACTCAGTCTTCGACGCCGATGGTGGAAGATCCTGCGCCGGCCACCACGCAGCGTGGTAATTTGCCCGGTTTAGCGACAATCTCCCGCTTCGCCGTGGTCGTGCCCATGCTCTTCGTGACCAGTCCCATCGTGAGCGCCACCGCCCGCGGCGACTTGGGCCAAGGTTCGGCTGGCGGCACGGGCGTCCTCGACAATAGACGGCCGGCGGTCGTGAAGCCGCAAAAGGGCAATCGCCGCGGTTCGTTCGAGACCGGCGTCGTGGCGACGCAACGCCTCGGCGAACGGATCGGCGGCGGCCACGTCGCCGAGGGCGCCGGCGATGTCGTCGAGGGTGCTGCACACCCGGATGACGGCGGCGTCGATGCCCTGCACCTCGCGCCCTGACTGGGCCTGCTCGACGAGCTCGCCGACGTCGGCGAGGAAACCGGTCTCGCGCAACAGGTCGCCGCTGAGCTTGCCCAGCTCGGCCAGGTCGAGCGGCGCCTCGCGCGCTTCGGGCTCGTGCAACGAGATGTAGCCGATGTGGTGGAGCCGGGCGGCGGTGGCCAACCGGCTCACACGCGCCGGCTCGAGGCCGAGCTCCTCGGCGAGGGCGGCGGCGTAGACCGCGGTGCGTTCGCCGTGGCCGAGGGGCGTGAGCCCCGCGACCTCGGGCAGCAGGCTCAGCGCCTGGGTCGTCTGGGCGTAGGCCTCGCGCGCCGAGGTGAAGCGTTCGAAGGAGTAGCGGGTGACGAGCAGTGGCACCGCGGCGATGATGCTCAACGCCGGGCTGCGTTGGTACGCGACCGCGAGCAACGCCGCCGCGCACAACAACGTGACGTACAGCGGCCACACGCGGCGGGCGTCCCGCCGCTCCAGCACGAGGTCGACGGCGAGGTAGGCCGCGCCGGCGCACGCCACCTCGACGACGGCTTCGATGTCGGCGGCCATCGTCTCGGGGACGGCCATGCGGGCCAGGCCGATGACGCCGTCGGCCGCGGCCGCAGCCAGCAACACGGGCAGCAGCTCGCGCACCCGCTTACCGAAGGGGACGGCGAGGGCGATGCCGACGAGCCCGACGGCCGCGGCCTCGGCCGGCGTTGCCACCACGGCCAGGGCGATCAGCAGCGCGTGGCCGAGGGGAACCTTGCCGCCCCACGGCAGGTCGACCTCGAGCAGGAGGCCGGCGGTGACGAGCAGCGAGAGCAGGGCGAGGACGGCGAAGCGGGGCTCGCCGGCGAGGGCGAACCCGACGGCGGCGACCACCACCGCCGCGACCGATGCCATCGCCATGGGCCCGACCGCCGGCCGGGGCCGCCCGTTCATCCTGCGGCGGCAGCGGGGACGATGACCCGGTCGCCGAGACCGGCCGAGCCCACGCCCGCGACCGGAGGCGCTACCTCGAAGTCGACGGCGTTGTCCTCGTGGCCGAGGCCGTGGCGCTCGCCCCGCTCGGTGATGGCGGCGATGAGCGCGTGCACGCACTCCGGGTGGAACTGGGTGCCCGACTTGGCCGTGAGCTCCTCGAAGGCGACTTCCATCGGCAGCGCCCGCCGGTACGAGCGGGTCGAGGTCATGGCGTCGAAGGCGTCGGCCACGGCGACGATGTACGCCTCCAGCGGGCGCTCGTCGGTGCCGCCGTATCCCCCGCCGTCGTAGCGGGCGTGGTGGCCGGCGGCGGCCGCGGTCATGGGCTTCAAGAAGTCGACCAGGCCGAGGATGTCGGTGCAGACGTGGGCGTGGCGCTGCACCCGTTCGAACTCGTCGTCGGTGAGCTTGCCCGGCTTGTTCAGCAGGTGCTTCGGTACGGCCAGCTTGCCGATGTCGTGCATCAGCGCCGACTGGCGGAGGTGCTCGAGGCGGGCGTGGGACAGGCCCAGCTTCTCGCCGATGTAGAGGCTGTAGCTGCAGACCCGCTTGGTGTGACGGTGGGTGTAGGTGTCCTTGGCCTCGATGGCCCGCAGGAAGACCTGGATGGTCGCCTCGTGGGCCTCGGTCAGCTCGAGGAACGAGTGGAAGGCGGCCCGGGCGATGACCATCGGCGCCACCAGCAGCAGCACGGCCAGCGGGCCCAGCGTGGTGTAGAGCTGGCCCACGAGGGTGCCGAGGAAGCCGAAGGCGAGGTAGTTCGGCAGCGACGGCCGCATGTCGGCCCACACCCGGCGGGCGGGCTCGTGGTACTCGGCGACCGCGGCCGGCAGGATCAGGCCGATGTTGACGGCGGCGAACACCACGCCGGTGAGGATCACCCGGGCCGGCGCGGGCACGGTGGAGCTGAGCGAGTAGGCGACCGCGGCTGCTACCGACGACAGGCCGTACTGGGCCGAGTCGATGATGGTGGCCGCGAACCGGCGGCGGCGAAGGAGGATCGAGAAGTGGCCGCTGCAGCAGCCGACGATGGCGGCGCCGAGGACGACGCCGTGGTCGCCGAAGGCGGCGATCGAGGCCATGATCACCATGAAGCTCGGGCTCACCCGGATCTCCGAGGGCAACAGCACGGCGCCGTGCTCGGCCCACAGGATCAGGCCGACGAAGAAGGCGAGGGTGACGGGGCGGGGCAGCGAGGGCGAACCGGAGACGCCGACGGCGAGCGCGGCAACGAGGGCGACGGCATAGCCGAGCGCCAGCCATCGGGAGAATGGGCTCCCGACGTTTGCCTCCTCGTTGGTTGTCTCCACCCGACTCCTGCTTGACGTCCTGACCGGAGTGAGAAAGAGGCGGCAGAGGCCCGCCTGCGTAGCGAAAAAGCACCGGGATTACTTGCCCAGGCCAAAGCCGGCGCCGCCGGCCAGAAGCAGGCCGACGAGGCTGGTAGCGATGGCAGCGACGCGGACGTAGAGCTTCTTCTTCATGTGGAACACCTCCCTTCGCGATGGATTTTCCGCCCCGTGTCCGCTAGGTCGGGGTGCGATCCGCTCCGCTGGTGAGGTGCAGGACGAACAGCCCCTGCCGTCTCCCTCTCTCTCCGGTTGTCAAGGTGCTCTGCGGGGACCATTGACGCTCAACGCTTTCCGTTGTGCGTCTGTGTCCGCCTGAAGGACGGTACGGCGGCTTTGGCCCGGGGGTCGATAGTCCGCCCGCACCATTTTGCGATGCTCGGTGTGCCCACTGCTTTCCGCTGGTTACTTCGGCTGCTTTGGACCTGATCCTTTGGGTTTGCCCAAACTGGCCTTGCCGGCAGGGCTCTTTGTCGTTGAGCCCTCACGGACGGTAGTGAACACTGTCCACACTGTCAACAGGTGCAACACATCCTTCTGGGTGAGGAGGCCGCCCGGTACGGTGGCCGGGTGCAGGCCGAGCCAGCGGGGAGCGACGTGTCCGCCGACGACCTCGAGCGGGAGTTGTGCCGCATACCTGAGGTAACGGCGGCCAGGGTCGTAGCTGACGCCGACGGCCGGATCGCCGAGGTCCACATCCTCTCGCTGCCCCACAAGCACGCCAAGCAGGTGGTGCGGGACGTGCAGTCGGTGGCCATGGCGACCTTCGGGCTCGACCTCGACCGCCGGGTGGTCTCGGTGGTGCAGCTCGACGCCGTGGCCTCCTCCTCGATCACCGGCGGCGACGACGACATCGACCTCGAGGTCTTCGACGCCTCCCGCATCAACGTCGACCAGGTCACCGCCGACCGCCACGCCCTGCAATGCACCGCCCGGGTCGTGCTCAGCCGGGGCGACCAGCGGGCCACGGGCACGGCCGAGGGGTTGGTGGCCACCAGCAGCGTGTTGCGGCTCGTGGCCCAGGCGACGATCTCGGCCCTGCGCCACCTCGAGCCGGCGGCGGTGCGGGCCGACGTGGAGACGGCGTCGATCATCCGCCTGGGCGAGCGGGCGGTGGCGGTGAGCACGGTCGTGGTGGTGGTGCCGCCGTACGAGGAAGTCATCTCCGGCTCGGCGGTCGTGCGGCCGTCCGGTGAGTTCGACGCCGTGGCCCGCTCGGTGCTCGACGCCACCAACCGCCGCCTCGCCCAACTGCGCTGAGCCCCCGTACCGCGGCGCTGCTGTCGTTCCGCTTGGGCGGGACCGACGGCGTCTCCATCGAAGCAGCCAAGTGGGCGTGGGCCTTGGGTTCGTTGGGGTTCTCGGTGCGGACGGTCGCGGGCGAGGGCGCGGCCGACGTGGTCGTTCCCGGCTTGGCCCGTGACGGCGACGGCGTGTCCGACGGCGAGGTGGCCGCGGCCGTCGAGGGTGCCGACGTGGTCGTGGTCGAGAACCTGCTGTCGTTGCCGCTGAACCCGTCGGCCTTTCACGTGGTGGCGCGGGTGTTGCGGGGCCGGCCGGCGGTGCTGCGCCACCACGACCTGCCGTGGCAACGGCCGGCCTTCGCCGGGTGGACGGTGGCTGACGATCCCGCGTGGGTCCACGTGACGATCAACGACGCCAGCCGTGTCGAGCTGCTGGAGCGGGAGATCGACGCCGTGCGTCTCTACAACCGCTTCCCCCTCGACGGATGGTCGTCAGTCGATCGTGACGGCACTCGCGCCCGGTTGGGGTTGTCGGGCCCGGTGCTGCTCCACCCGGTGCGGGCCATCCCCCGCAAGGACGTGCCCGCGGCCGTGCGCCTCGCCGAGTCGCGCGCCATGACCTACTGGCTCACCGGGCCGGCCGAGGACGGCTACCAGGCCGAGCTCGACGAGGTGTTGTCGTCGGCGTCGTGCCCGGTGGTGCGGGGCGGGGTCGCGCGGGCGGCCGACATGTACGCCGCCGCCGACCTCGTCGCGCTCACGTCGACGGTCGAGGGCTTCGGCAACCCGCTCATCGAGTCGGCGTTGGCCCGGCGGCCGATCGTGGTGCGGCCCTACCCGGTGGCCGTCGAGCTGGCCTCGGCCTTCGGCTTCCGGTGGTTCGAGGACGAGGCCGACGTCGACGCCAACGAGGCCATCGCCCGGGCGTCGTTCGGCCTCGACGGCTTGCCGGGCGAGCTGGCGGCCGTGCTAGAGCGGGTGCTGTGACCGCCAGCGACGACCCCGTCCTCCGCCGGCGGGCCCAGATGGCGAAGCTGGCCGAGGCCGGCCAGCGGGTCGGGTACCTCTGCCTGCTCGTCGCCGTCGTCGCCTTCTTCGTCGGCCTGGCCGCGGGCTACGGGACGTGGGGGCCGGTGGTGATCGTGGGCCTGGTGGCCTGCACCGCGACCCTCGCGCCGGCCATCGTCCTCGGCTACGCCGTCAAGGCCGCCGACCGCGAAGACCGCGATAGGCGCGCCTCCGGTCGAATGTGAAACGATCGGTCCAACACTTGACCAACACCGTAGGGGGGACCACCCAATGACCAAGGCCGCCGTCCACGTCGGGCTCGACCAGCCGCTCGAAGTCCGTGACGACATCGAGGTCGCCGCGCCCAAGGCCGGCGAGCTCAAGGTCCGCATCGCCGCCTCCGGCGTCTGCCACTCCGACCTCTCGGTGCAGAACGGCACCATCCCGCTGCCGCCGCCCATCGTCCTCGGCCACGAGGGCGCGGGCGTCGTCGAGGAGGTCGGCGAGGGCGTGACCGGCTTCGAGGTCGGCGACCACGTCGTCCTCACGTTCGTGCCCGAGTGCGGCGAGTGCTTCTTCTGCCAGCGCGACCAAGGCTTCATGTGCGAGAAGTCGGCGGCCCTCAACATGGGCGGGATGCTCGACGGCACCAAGCGCCTCAGCTCGGGCGGCACGCCGCTCAGCCAGATGGCCGGGTGCGGAACGTTCAGCGAGCTCACCGTCGTGCCCGCCATCAGCGCGGTGAAGATCGACAAGGACGTGCCCCTGAAGGTGGCCGCGTTGCTCGGCTGCGGCGTGCAGACCGGCGTGGGCGCGGCCATCAACACCGCCAACATCCGCAAGGGCGACACCGTCGCCGTCATCGGGTGCGGCGGCGTCGGCCTCAACGTGATCCAGGGCGCCCGCATCGCCGGCGCCGAGCGCATCATCGCCATCGACATGGTCGAGTCGAAGCTGCAGTTGGCCAAGGAGTTCGGTGCGACCGACTTCGTCAACGCCGGCGAGGGCAACCCGGTGTCGGCGGTGCAGAGCATCACCGGCGAGCGCGGCGCCGACGTGGTGTTCGAGGTCATCGGCCTCGGCCCGACGATCGAGCAGGCCATGAACATGACGAGGCGCGGCGGCGAGACCATCCTCGTCGGCGTCCCCCGCATGGACGTGATGCTGAACGTCAACCCGGCGTTCTCGTTCATCTACACGGCCAAGACGGTGAAGGGCTGCTGGTACGGCTCGTCGAACGTGCACCGCGAGGTGCCCAAGCTGCTCGAGCTCTACAAGTCGGGCGACCTCAAGCTCGACGAGCTCATCTCCCGCGAGATCTCCATCGACGACGTCAACGAGGCCTTCCAAGCCATGAAGTCCGGCGAGGTCGCCCGCTCCGTCATCGTCTACTGACCTCGCCACTCCGCTTTTGACAGCCGGATACCGCCAAATTTGGCGGTATCCGGCTGTCAAAACGGCATGGGGTCAGGTGATGCGGTAGCGGCGGCGGCGGACCTGGGCCGCGAGCAAGGTCACGGCCGGCTTCTTGGCCGGGTCGGGGCGCAGCGGCTCGGGCGGGCGCCTGGCGCTGCGGGGAGGCTCCTGGCGGGGAGGCCTGGTCACGATGGGTTCTTCGCCGCGTAGGTCGCCGGTCCTTCCTGAGCCGACAAATCACCCAGGGGCGACGGGGTCGGCGAGGCCGTTGTTACCGTGGAGTAGCCAGATGACCGACCTTCCCCAGACCCGCCTCCCCGCGGCCAAGCGGCGGCGCCAGCTCCTCGACGTAGCCCTGGTGCATTTCGCCGCCGGCGGCTTCCACGCCACCTCGATGGACGACATCGCCGAGGGCGCGGGCGTGACCAAGCCGGTGCTGTACCAACACTTTCGTTCGAAGCGCCAGCTCTACCTCGAGCTGCTCGACGACGTCGGCAGCCAGCTCATGGAGGCCATCGCCAAGGCCACGGCCGAGGCCGGCGGCCCCCGGGCCCAGGTCGAGGCCGGCTTCGCGGCCTACGTCCGGTTCATGGCCGACCGCCCCGAGGCCTTCCCGCTGCTGTTCGGCTCGGGCGCCAGGCGGGACCGGGAGTTCGCCGACGCCGTCCGCCGGGTCGAGGACTCCATCGCCGAGGCCGTGGCCGCGCTCATCGAGGCCGACATCGACGACGACCACCGCCGGGTGCTGGCGGCGGCCATCGTCGGCATGTCGGAGGGCGTGCTGCGCCGGGGCTCCGACGTCGACCAGGCCCTGCTCGTCCGCCAGATGGCCGAACTGGCATGGGGCGGCCTGCGGGCGGTGCGCCGCCTCTGAACTTGACGGAATCCCGTTTCCCGATAAACATGATCGACCGAGTCGGGATTACTTCTTGCGAGACGGGATTCACGCCATGCATCGCCGCACCTTGTTCGCAACCATCGCCGTCATCGCCGCCGTCGTCGCCGTCGCGTGCGGAGGAGGGGGCGGCAGTAAGGCCAACAACAACGCCGCCGCCAGCGGCACCACCGCGGCCGACGCCCCGACCACCCTCCGCCTCGGCTACTTCCCCAACGTCACCCACGCCACCGCCGTGGCCGGCGTCGAGAAGGGCATCTTCGCCGACACCCTGAAGCCCGACAAGCTCGAGGTGCAGACGTTCAACGCAGGACCCGCGGCCGTCGAGGCGCTGTTCTCCGACGCCATCGACGCCACCTACATCGGCCCCAACCCGGCCATCAACGCCTTCGTGCAGTCGAAGGGCGAGGCCATCCGCATCATCTCGGGCGCGACCTCGGGCGGCGCCGCCCTCGTGGTCAAGCCGGCCATCACCAAGGCCGCCGACCTCAAGGGCAAGAAGATCGCCTCGCCGCAGTTGGGCAACACCCAGGACGTCGCCCTCCGGTACTGGCTCGACAGCCAGGGCATCAAGACGACCAAGGAAGGCGGCGGCGATGCGTCGATCGTCCCGCAGGAGAACGCGCAGACGCTGGAGACGTTCAAGGCCGGCACCATCGACGCCGCCTGGGTGCCCGAGCCGTGGGCGACGAGACTCGTGCAGGAAGGCGGCGGCAAGGTGCTGGTCGACGAGAAGACGCTGTGGCCCGGCGGCAACTTCGTCACCACCCACTTGATCGTGCGCACCAAGTTCCTGAAGGAGCACCCGGCCTCGGTCAAGCGGCTGCTCGAGGCCCAGGTCGCGGCCAACGCCTTCGTCAACGACCACCCCGACGAAGCCCGCACCCTCACCAACCAGGGCATCGAGAAGATCACCGGCAAGAAGCTGGCCCAACCGGTCATCGACGCCGCCTGGGCCAACCTCACCTTCACCGACGACCCCATCGCCTCGTCGTTGAAGGAGTCGGCGGCCCACGCCGAGAAGGTCGGCCTGCTGGCCAAGGTCGACCTGGCCGGCATCTACGACCTGGGCCCGCTCAACGCCGTCCTCAAGTCGAAGGGCCAGAAAGAGGTGGCAGGCTCGTGACCCTCGTGAGCATTCGAACCAAGACCGAGCCCGACCGCTCCCGGGAGGCCGCGGTCGAGGTCGAAGGCGTCTCCAAGCGCTACCCCACCGGCGTGCTCGCCCTCGACAACGTCGACCTCACCGTCGGCACCGGCGAGTTCGTGTGTCTCGTGGGGGCGTCCGGCTGCGGCAAGAGCACCCTCCTCAACCTGGTGGCCGGCCTCGACCGGCCCACCGCCGGCCGGGTGGCCGTGCCCGGCGGCCGCGCCACCCTGCTCTTCCAAGAGGCCGCGCTGCTGCCGTGGCAGACGGCGGCCGGCAACATCGAGCTGGCCCTCAAGCTGCGGGGCGTGGGCAAGGCCGAACGCAAGGCGAAGTCGGCCGAGCTCCTCGACCTCGTCCACCTCGGCGGCATGGGCGACCGCCGGCCCCACGAGCTCTCGGGCGGTATGCGCCAGCGGGTCGCGCTGGCCCGGGCCCTGGCCCAGGAGCCCGACGTGCTGCTCATGGACGAACCCTTCGGCGCCCTCGACGCCATGACGCGCGACCTGCTCCACGACGAGCTCGAGCGCATCTGGTCGGAGGCCGGGCTCACGATCGTGTTCGTCACCCACAACGTGCGCGAGGCCGCCCGTCTCGGCGACCGCATCGTGCTCCTCACCAGCCGGCCCGGCCGGGTGGCCAAGGAGTTCGCCGTCGCCATCCCCCGGCCGCGGCGCATCGAGTCGCCCGACGTGTCTGGTCTGGCCGGCGAGGTCACGGCCGCGCTGCGAGCGGAGGTGGCCCGCCATGGCCGTTGACGAACGGGTCCTGCAGCAGGAGATGGCCGGCCTCGACGCCCTCGAGCAGGAGCAGGGCGGCCGGGCCCGTTTGGCCAACCGGGTGTGGAGCGCGGCGTGGCCGAAGCTGGCCGCCATCGCCATCGCCCTCGGCCTGTGGCAACTGGTCGTGGCCCTGCACCTCAAGCCCGACTACGTGCTGCCCGGGCCCGGCCCGGTGCTGCGCCAGCTCGCCGACACCGTGCGCACCGCCGAGTTCTGGCACGCGCTGGCCACGACCATGCGCCGGGCGGTGTTCGGGTTCTCGATGGCGATCCTGGTGGCCGCGGTCGTCGCTCCCCTGGTGGCCACCATCCGCCCGCTGCGCACCGCGGTCGGGGCCATGATCACCGGGCTGCAGACGATGCCGTCGATCGCGTGGTTCCCGCTCGCCATCCTCCTGTTCAAGCTGTCGGAAGCGGCCATCACCTTCGTGGTCGTCCTCGGCGCGGCCCCCTCGATCGCCAACGGCCTCGTCTCCGGCGTCGACCACGTGCCGCCGTTGCTCGTGCGGGCCGGCCGGATGCTCGGCGCCCGCGGCCCCCGCCTGTTCTGGCACATCGTCCTGCCCGCGGCCCTGCCGTCGTGCCTCGCCGGCCTCAAGCAGGGGTGGGCGTTCGCATGGCGCAGCCTCATGGCCGGCGAGCTCATCGTGATCGTGGCCAACCGGCCGTCCATCGGCGCCCGCCTCCAGTTCGCTCGGGAACTCTCCGACGCGCCCGCGCTCCTCGCGCTGATGATCGTCGTCCTCCTCGTCGGCATTGCCGTCGACGCCGCCTTCGGGACGGCCGACCGCGCCCTCAGGCGCCGCTGGGGTCTGGTAGACACCGCGACCTAGTGCACATCTCCGCGAAGGCCGAGTACGCCATGCGGGCCCTGCTCACCCTCGCGGCCGAGCCCGGCGGCCAGCCGCTCACGGCGGAGCGCCTGGCGGCGGCGCAGTCGCTGCCGGTGAAGTTCCTGGAGAACATCCTCGGCGATCTCAGGCGGGCCGGCCTGGTCATCAGCCAGCGGGGCAACGAGGGCGGCTATCGCCTGGCCAGGCCGGCGGCCGACATCACCGCCGCCGAGGTCCTGCGCCACATCGACGGCCCGCTGGCCGAGGTGCGGGGCGCCCGCCCCGAGACCGCGAACTACGAGGGCCCCGCGGCCCACCTGCAGGACGTGTGGGTGGCGGCGCGGGCCAGCCTGCGGGCCGTCCTCGAACGGGTCACGCTGGCCGAGATCGTGAGCGGGCGACTCCCCCGCAGCGTGGCCAAGCTGGCCGCCGATCCCGATGCGTGGAAGGCGCGCTGACCGGGGGTACGCGTACGCTTCGCCTCCATGTACGAATGGAGCGAAGAGCAATTGATGATCCGCGACGCCGTCAGGCAGTTCGTGGAGAAGGAGATCAAGCCCAACCTCGAGGAGCTCGAGCACGGCGACCTGCCGCCCTACGACATCCTCCGCAAGCTCTTCCGCACCTTCGGCATGGACGCCATGGCCAAGGACTCGTTCCACAAGCAGATCGAGCGGGAGAAAGCCGAGGCCCGGGGCGAAGCGGTGGCGCCCCGTGAGCGGTCGGGCGGCGGTGGCGGCGGCTTCACCCTGATTCCGATCATCGAGCTGTGCCGCTACTGCCCAGGCATGGTCACGGCCATGGGCGTGTCGATGGGCCTGACCGCGGCGGCCATCATGAGCCGCGGCACCACCGCCCAAAAGGAGCGCTGGGCCCTCGACCTCCTCACCTTCGACAAGGTCGGCGCGTGGGCGATCACCGAGCCCGACTCGGGCTCCGACGCGTTCGGCTCGATGAAGTCGACGGCGCGCCGGGACGGCGACGAGTATCTCCTCAACGGCTCGAAGACCTTCATCACCAACGGTCCGTACGCCGACACCATCGTGTTCATCTGCAAGCTCGACGAGGGCAACGACCCCAAGGACCGCACGGTCCTGTCGTTCGTCCTCGACAAGGGCATGGCCGGCCTGGAGCAGTCGAAGCCGCTGCGGAAGATGGGTATGCACTCGTCCCCCACCGGCCAGCTCTTCCTCTCCGACGTGCGCGTCGGGCGCGACCGCCTCATCGGCGAGAGCGAGGAGGTGGCCGCGGGGGGCGGCCGGTCGGCGGCCAAGGACACGTTCTCGATGGAGCGCAGCGGCGTGGCCGCCATGGCCCTCGGCATCATCGAGCAATGCCTCGAGGTCTCGATCGACTACGCCAAGAACCGGGTGCAGTTCGGCCAGCCCATCGGCGAGTTCCAGCTCATCCAGCTCAAGCTGGCCAAGATGGAGGTGGCCCGGCTCAACGTGCAGAACCTCGTCTTCCGCACCATCGAGATGCAGGAGGCCGGCCGCGGCCTCTCGCTGGCCGAGGCGTCGGCGATGAAGCTGTACTCCGCCCAGGCCGCCACCGAGGTCGCCCTCGAAGCGGTGCAGCTCTTCGGTGGCAACGGCTACATGGCCGAGTACCAGGTCGAGCAGTTGGCCCGCGACGCCAAGGTGCTGCAGATCTACGCCGGGACCGACGAGATCCAGGTCACCCACATCGCCCGAGACCTGCTGAGCCGATAGCCAGGTGAACTCGCTCCGCGACGCGCTGGCGGTCGCCCAGCTCGTCGTGTTCGTGGCGTTGGCCGCGGTCGCCGTCTTCCGTTGGCGCCAGCGCGGGGGCGTGACCCGCGCCTGGCTGGCGGCGACCTTCACGACCCTGGCGTTGGTCGTCGTCGCCGCCCGCTGGCTGCCGGCGACGGGGCACGCCGGAACCGTCGACCTCGAACGCAAGGTGCTCGTCGCGGTGTTGTTGCTCTTCCCGTACTTCCTCTACCGCTTCGCGGCCACGTTCCGGCCGCCGCCGCGTTGGGTCGAGATCGGTGCCGGCGCGCTGACGGTCGCGGCGTGCGGCGGCGTCTTCCTCTTCGACAAGATCCCGACCGCGGGCGAGAAGCAGCCGCCCGGCTTCCTCGCCTACGTCTACGTGATCGCCGCCCAGTGGGCGCTGCTGACCGGCCACGTGGCCTTCCGCCTGTGGCGGGCCGGGCGGGGCCAGCCGACGGTGACCAGGCGGCGTATGCGCACGCTGAGCCTCGGCTCGGCCGGCATGGCCATCATCATCCTGGTCGGCGTGGCCGCACCCTCGCCCGGCACCGACGCCACCGTGGCCTCGCTGGTGACCGCCTTCATCGCCCTGGCCACCGGCCCGCTGTTCCTGCTCGGCTTCTCCCCGCCCCGGCTGGTGCTGGCGGCGTGGCGGCGCCCCGAGGAGCTCGAGCTGCGCACGGCCGAGACCGGGTTGATGGCGGCCATGACGCCGATCGAGGTGGCCGAGGTCCTGCTTCCCCACGTGGCCCGGGTGATGGGCGCCCGCTGGGCGATACTCGCCGACGGCAACGGCAAGCCGCTGGCCGCCTACGGCTCGCCGTCGCGCGACCCGAAGGCGCCACCGCCCCTCGAGATCCACGTCGGCCGGGGCCGGCTCACGATCGAGGCCGGCCCGTACGCGCCCTACTTCGGACGGGAGGAGGTCCAGATCCTCGAACAGCTCGCCCGGCTGACCGACGTGGCCCTGCAACGCTCGGTCCTGTCGGAGCGCGAACGCCAACTCGCGGCCGAGCTCCAGCAGGCCAACGAGGCCATGCGCGAGTTCGTGGCCATCGCCTCGCACGACTTGCGCACTCCGATCACGTTGGTGAGCGGCTTCTCCCAGATGCTGCTCTCGAACTACACCACCTTGGACGACGCCTCCAAGCTGGAGAACCTGGAGGCAATCCATCGCCAGGGCTTGCACCTCGCCCGCCTGGTCGACGACCTGTTGACGGTGTCGCGCATCGACGCCGGAGCGCTCGCCCCCGACCCGGGCGCGGTCAAGGTGGCCGACGCCGTCGACGAGGTGCTGGGCGAGCTCGACCTGCGCGACCGTTTCGCCGTCGACATTCCTCCGGACGTCTGCGCGATCGTCGACCGCGATCACCTGACCCGCGTGCTGCGCAACTACATCGCCAACGCCCTCAACTACGGCGGGCCACCCTTCGCCATCCAGGCCGCCGAGGAGCCCGATGGAACCACAGCCATCCGCGTGCGAGACTCGGGCCCCGGCGTGCCCGTGGCCTTCCAGGATCGTCTCTTCCAACGCTTTGCCAGGGACGACAGCGCGAGGGCTCGTGACAAGCGGGGAACGGGGTTGGGCCTCTCGATCGTGCGGGGCCTGGCCAGGGCCGCAGGAGGCGATGCGTGGTACGAACCCAACCATCCGAAGGGCGCGTGCTTCGCCGTGCGCTTTCCGCGGTAGGAGTAGACGGGTGACCGAGACGGAGACGGTGAAGGTGTTGGTGATCGTCGAGGACGAGCCTGACATGCGGATGCTCATCAAGACGGTGCTGGCCAGCGACCCCCGGCTCGAGGTGATGGGCGAGGCCACCAACGCCGACGACGCCATCCGCCTGGCCGGCGAGCTCGGGCCGGGGCTCGTCATCCTCGACCACTCGATCGAAGGGCCGGTCACCGGGCTCCAAGCCGCCCCCGCCATCCGCGCCGCCGCGCCCATGGCCAAGATCCTGCTGTTCACCGCCTACGACATGGCCGCCGAGGCCAGGCGCGAGCCCGCGGTCGACGCCTTCCTCCGCAAGGACGACATCGGCAAGCTGCTGCGCACCGTCCAGAGCCTGCTCGAGCTGACCTCCACCGGCTGACCGTCCTCTTCCTGTCGCCGTTGGCAGGAATCGTCAGTGGATTGTCATTGCCGCCATGGGTGGTGGGGCGCACGATGGCCGGGTGCGGACGTTCGCCTTCGTCGTCTACGACGGCTTCCAGACCCTCGACCTGGCCGGGCCGTTGGAGGTACTGCGCACGGCGACGCGGCTCGGGGCGTCGCCCGGGTACCGGGTGGTGGTGGCCTCGCCCGACGGCCGGCCGGTGCGCAGCGAGAGCGGGCTGACCGTCGGCGTCGACACGTCGCTGGCCGCGCTGCGGCGGAGCCGGGCGGCGCTGGCGGCGGTGACCGTCGTCGGTGGCGAGGGCTCCCGACCGTTGCTCGACGACAAGGCCGCGCTGGCGGCGTTGCGGGCCATCGCCGGTCGGGCCGAGCGGGTCGTGTCGGTTTGTACCGGAGCCATCGTGCTGGCCGGGGCCGGGTTGCTCGACGGCCACCGGGCCACGACCCACTGGGCGTGGTGCGACTACGTGGCCGATCGTTGGCCGTCGGTCGAGGTCGAGGCCGACCGCATCTACGTCCACGACCGCGACCGGTGGACCTCGGCCGGCGTCACCGCCGGCATCGACCTCTTCCTCGCGCTGGTCGAAGCCGACCACGGCCCCGAGTTGGCCCACCAGATCGCCGGCTGGCTGGTCGTGTTCGTGCGCCGGCCGGGCGGGCAGGCGCAGTTCAGCGCGCAGCTCCTCGCCCAGCCGGCCAACGACCGGGGCATCGACTCGGTGCAGCGCTGGGCGCCAGACCACCTCGACGACGACCTCTCGGTCGAGGCCTTGGCCCGGCGGGCCAACATGAGCCCGCGCACCTTCGCCCGCGCCTTCAGGACCGAGACCGGCACCACGCCGGCGGCCTTCGTCGAAGGGCTGCGGGTGGAAGCCGCCCGACGGCTCTTGGAGACGACGTCGCTCGGCGTCGGCGAGGTCGCGATGCGCGTCGGCCTCAACCGGGCCGAGACGTTGCACCGCGCCTTCCGGCGGCGCGTCGGCACCACGCCAGAGCAGTACCGCCAGCACTTCGGCCTGCGGGCCTCCTAGCGAGAACGGACCATCGACCATGCAGATCGCCATCGGCCTCTATCCCCGCTTCACCGCCCTCGACGCCATCGGGCCCTACCAGGTGCTGACGAATCTTCCAGGCGCCGAGGTCGTGCTGTGCGCGGCTTCGCGCGGGCGCCTCTCCGACGACAACGGCCTGTTGCACTTCGACATCGAGCACACCTTCGACGAGGTGCCCGCGCCCGACGTGCTCCTTGTGCCGGGCGGCTTCATCACCCGCAAGATCGCGGTCGAGGGCGAGCCCATCGTCGAGTGGGTGCGGGCCGCCCACGAGCACACCCGCTGGACGACGTCCGTGTGTACCGGCGCGCTCATCCTCGGCGCCGCCGGGTTGTTGCGGGGCGAGAAGGCGACGACCCACTGGATGGCCTACGACGAGTTGCGTTCGTTCGGGGCCGAGCCGACCGAGCAGCGGGTGGTGTTCGCCGGCAAGATCGTGACCGGCGCCGGCGTGTCGGCCGGCATCGACCTGGCCCTGACGCTGGCCGCCGAGATCGCCGGGCCCGAGGTGGCCCAGGCCATCCAGCTCGGCATCGAGTACGACCCCCAGCCGCCGTTCGACTCGGGCGCGCCGTCGAAGGCTTCGCCCGCGATCGTCGACCTCGTGCGGGGCGTAAGCAATACGCTCGACAACCATGAACCCGACCTACAGCGCGGAAGCTGAGGAGTACCGGGACAAGATCCGGGCGTTCCTCGCCGAGCACCTGCCCCCCGGCTGGAAGGGCGTGGGCTCGCTCCCGCCCGAGCAGCGGGGCCCGTGGACCCAGGAGTGGCGGTCGAGGCTGGCCGGCGCCGGCCTCCTCGCCGTCGCCTGGCCCAAGGAGTACGGCGGCGGCGGGCTGACGCCGCTCGAACAGGTCGTGCTGGCCGAGGAGTTCGCCAAGGCCGAGGTACCGACGCAGGCGGGCAACGACGGCTTCGGCATCGGCATGGTCGGGCCCACCATCATCGTGTGGGGCACCGAGGAGCAGAAGCGCCACTTCCTGCCCCGCATCATCTCGGGCGAGGACAAGTGGTGCCAGGGCTACTCCGAGCCCAACGCCGGCTCCGACCTGGCCAACATCGCGACCAGGGCCGAGCTCGACGGAGACGAGTGGGTCGTCAACGGCCAGAAGATCTGGACGTCGGCGGGCCACACCGCCAACTGGATCTTCGTGCTGGCCCGCACGTCGCCCGACGCGCCCAAGCACGCCGGCATCACGTTCCTGCTCGTACCCATGGAGCAGCCCGGCGTCGAGGTCAGGCCGATCCGGGAGATGACGGGCGACGCCTTGTTCAACGAGGTCTTCTTCACCGACGCCCGCACCGCCCGGGAGAACGTGGTCGGCGACGTCGACAACGGCTGGACGGTGGCCAACACCTTGCTCGGCTTCGAGCGCGGCGGGCGGTCGACGGTGCTGTCGATCGGCTACCGCAAGGAGCTCGACCGGATCGTCGACATGGCCCGTGCTCGCGGCCGCACCTCCGATCCGTTGATCCGCCAGCGGCTGGCGTGGGCCCACAGCCAGGTCGAGGTGTTGCGCTACCTCGGTATGCGGGCGCTGACGGCGTCGTTGGCCGGCGGGCGGCCCGGGCCGGAGGCGTCGATCATCAAGCTGTTCTGGAGCGAGTACCACAAGAAGGTGACCGAGCTCGCCCTCGACATCCTCGGCGCCGAGGCCATGGCCCCGACCGGAGACACCGCGGGCTCGTCGATCCAGGCCTTCGCCGGCACGTCGCTGTCGTCGGCCTCGGCCGTGCGCACGTTCCTCGGGGCCCGGCCGGGAACGATCTACGCCGGCACGTCGCAAGTGCAGCGCAACATCATCGGCGAGCGGGTGCTCGGACTGCCGAAGGAGCCGCGGGCCGACGCCGGTCCGTGGAACGAGGCGACCAGGCGGTCGTGAGGTGACGTTGCGCGATTGGGCCCGGCCGGTCGTCTACTGGAGCCTCGAGGGGCGCGACCCCGAGGCCCTGCGGGCGTTCTACGCCGAGCTGTTCAACTGGAAGATCGGCGACGGGCCGTTCATGCGGGTCGAGGCCGGCATCGGCGGCCCCGAGCCCGGGCCCGCGGGCCACATCGCCGCCGGCGAGCGGGGTGGGTTCACCCTCTACGTGCAGGTGCTCGACCTCGAGGCCTCGCTCGCCCGCGTCGTCGAGCTCGGCGGCACCGTCACCATGGGTCGCCTCGACATTCCCGACGGCGCCAGCGTGGCCGGCGTCACCGACCCCGAGGGCAACCCGTTGGTGCTCGTCCAGCAATAGCCGCCCGTCAGGGGGCGGGGGGCGGCGCGGGCTCGGTCGTCGTGGTGGTGGTCGGCGGTTCGGTGGATGGCGGCGGTTCGGACGGCGGGGGTGCGGTGGTGCTCGTCGTCGTGGGCGGCGGCGGTTCCTGGGGTTGGAACCGGTCGAGGACGACCCGGGCGTAGGTCTTGGCGCCCGACGGCGTGGGGTGGACGCCGTCCTTGCCGACCACGCCGGGCCCGGCCGAGGCCGCGTGCCAGTCGGCCAGGCGGACGGCGGGGTGGCGGGCGATGCCGTCGGTGATGGTGGCGTTCGACTGCGCCTCCCACCGCTTGGGCACCCGCACGTTGACCACGACCACCACGGGCACGCCCTCGGTGAGCTGGACGAGGCGCTCGAAGTCGGCCTCGCGCATCGGGCCGTTGGTGCCCATGTGGACGACGACTCCGGCCATGGTGGCCAGGTCGCCGCTCGACCTGTACTCCTCGAGGCGGTCGAGGACGGCGGCGTTCTGGCGGCCGACGGCGGCGTCGACGTGGACCCGGCCCTCGCTGGCCGAGGTGAGGGCGTTGGCCGCGCCCATCATCACCGACTCGCCGATGGCCAGCACCGAGCCAGGCGGCGGGGCCGGCGGCCCTGAAGGCGACGAGGCCGCCTTGGTCGCGACCGGGTGGGGCGAGGCCGTCGCCGCGGTCGACGCGGCCGGCGCGGCCGTCGGTTGGGGCGCGCCGGTCGAGGGCGGGGCCGCGGCTTCGACAAGCGCCGACGACGTCGGGGCCGGCGGGCCCATCACCGCGGTCCGGGCCAGCGGGGTCTCGTGGCTGGCACCGGTGGGCGACGTCGAGGCCAACGTGCTCACGGCCACGGCGCCGCCCGGCCGCTCGTTGGTCGCGACCGCGCTCAACCCGGCCATGACGAGGAGACCGGTGAGGCCGGCGCCGAGCGCGACCCGGGGCTGCCACGCCAGCCGGAGCCGCAAGGTGCGGGCCGGTTGCTCGACGAGGCGCCACGAAGCTTCGGCCAGCGCGGCGGTGACGGCGATGCGGGCCACGAACAGACCGAAGCCGCCGAAGCCCACGTCGATGCGCGGCCTCGTCAGCATGAAGACCGGCCAATGCCAGAGGTAGATGGCGTACGACCTGGTGCCGATCCAGCGGAGGGGCTGGCGGGCGAGCAACTCGCCGAGGCGGCTGCCCGGGTGGGCGGCGATGGCGACGGCCGTGGCCGACAGCACGCCGGCGAGGAGGAAGCCGCCGCGGTAGAGGCCGGGCGAGAACTCGTCGAGGCGCACCATCATCACCGCGAGCCCGGCGAGGGCGACCACCCCGGTGGCGTCGAGGGCCCGCCTCGCGTTAGTGGTGATGCGCGACGACAAGCGGCCGGGCGGCACCGCCAGGGCGAAGGCCACGCCGACCCACAGGCCCATCATCCGGGTGTCGGTGCCGTAGAAGACCCGTGACGGGTCGTGGGCCGGGTCGAAGAGCAGGGCCATCAACAGGGCCGAGGCCGAGGCCATGCCGGCGGCGGCGAGGGCGAGCACCCCGGTGCGGTTGCCGGTGCGCTTCAGGCCGGCGGCCAGGAGGAAGGGGAAGGCCAGATAGAACTGGGCCTCGACGCCGACCGACCACAGGTGGCGCAGCAACGGCGGTCGGCCCCAGGCCTCGAAGTACGACTGCCGGCTCGCGAGCTGCCACAGGTTGCCGAGCCCGAGGAGCCCGGCGATGGCGTCGGCCCGGAGGCGGCCGGCGGCGTCGGGCGCGATCGTGAGGGCCGCGACCACCACCACCGCGGTCATGGCCACCAGGGCGGGCAGCAGGCGGCGGGCGCGGCGGCGCCAGAAGGCGGCCAGGTCGATGGCCTGGCGCGATTCCCATTCGGCCACGAGCAACGAGCAGATGAGATAGCCGCTGACGGCGAAGAAGACGTCGACCCCGAGGAAGCCGGCCGGGAGCCACGGCACGTCGGCGTGGTAGAGGACGACGGCCGCGACCGCGATGGCCCGGAGGCCGTCGATGCCGGGACGCGGGCCGATGCCCCGCCGTGCCCGTCGCGTTGTCGCCATCCGTGCAGTTTGGCGTGCAAAACGTACAGCCGGGACACAGTCCGGGCTTCGGGTCGTCACAGGGGGGCCGCCGACCATGGGCTTCGACACCTCCCCCCGAAAGGACCCGTTCACCATGGCACCCAATCCCCCCCGTTCGAGGTGGGCCCTCTTCGCCGCCGGCGCCCTCGGCAGCGCGCTGCTCGGCACCGCCGGCATCGCCGCCGCCCAGTCGACGACGGCCACCCCCGAAGCGGCCGAAGCGACCCGGCCCGAGCACGCCGGCCACGCCAACGAGACCGCCCTCACCGGCGACACCGCCGACAAGGTCACGGCCGCGGCCCTGGCCGCCGTCCCCGGCGCCACCGTCGACCGCGTCGAGACCGACGCCGACGGCTCGCCCTACGAAGCCCACCTCACCAAGGCCGACGGCAGCCACGTCACCGTCAAGGTCGACGCCAACTTCGCCGTCACCT
>JAXDPV010000183.1:0-21846 GCA_034668185.1 Actinomycetota bacterium | reverse complement strand
GTCGGCGTCGGTGGTCTCGGCGATCTCGTCCCGCAGGCGATCGGCCTCGGTCGCCAGCCGGGCCGCCTTGGCTTCGAGGTTGGCGAGGCGCGATTCGAGGCGGGCGACCTCACCACCGCCCCGCTCGGCGCTGCCCCGGAGGGCCAGGAGCTCGCCCCGCACCTCGGCCGCCCCGGTGGCCGGCATCGAGGGCACGCCGTCGCCCCATTCGTCGGTGAAGGCTCGGCGGGCGTTGGCCAACGCCGCCTCGGCCGAGGCCAACTCGTCGGCCCGGGGCACGAGGCGCTCGGCTTCGGTCTCGACCTCGGCCAGCTCGTCGCGGAGGCGGGCGAAGTCGGCTTCGAGGCTGGCGATGACGGCCTGGTCGACGAAGGCGGCCCGGTCGCGCTCGATGCCCCGGCTGCGCTCGGCCAGCACCGCGGCCAGCCCGCGAGCCCGCTCCCTCATGCTCTCGAACCGCATCAGCGATTCGCTGAGGTCGGACGCGCCCTGGGCCGACAGGCCAGCTTCGGCGGTGATGACGTCGGTGTCGAGCCGGGCCAAGGAATGCTTCAGGGCCGAGTCCTGGGTGGCCAGCTCGGCCCGGAGGCGGACGTTGGTCTCGGCCCGGTTGGTGAGGGTCGCGATCTCCCGGCCGGCGAGGAACAGGCGCAGGCTGCCGAGCTCCTCGACCAGCGCACCGTGGCGGCGGGCGGCGTCGGCCTGGCGCTCGAGCGGGCGGAGCTGGCGGCGCACCTCCCGCAACAGGTCCTGCAGTCGGAGGAAGTTGGCCTC
Source organism: Actinomycetota bacterium (assembly GCA_034668185.1). GTDB lineage: Bacteria > Actinomycetota > Acidimicrobiia > Acidimicrobiales > CADCTF01 > DATLED01. Next base: position 21,072 of record JAXDPV010000183.1, on the reverse strand, counting down.
GGTGGCTTCGAGGCGGCGCTGGGCCTTCTCCCGCCGCTTGCGGTACTTGAGGACGCCGGCGGCCTCCTCGATGATGAGGCGGCGGTCTTCCGGGCGAGCGTTGAGGACGGCGTCGATCTGGCCCTGGCTGACGATCACGTGTTGCTGGCGGCCGACGCCGCTGTCGCTCAGCAGCTCCTGGATGTCGAGCAGCCGGCAGGGCACGCCGTTGATGGCGTACTCGCTGTCGCCGCTGCGGAACAGCGTGCGGCTGATGGTGACCTCGGCGAACCCGATGTCGAGCAGGCCGCTGGAGTTGTCGATCGTCAGGCTGACCTCGGCCCGGCCCAACGCCGGCTTGTTGGCCGTGCCGGCGAAGATGACGTCCTCCATCTTCGTGCCCCGCATCGTGCGTGGCCCCTGGGCGCCCAGCACCCACGCCACCGCGTCGACGACGTTCGACTTGCCGCTGCCGTTGGGGCCGACCACGACCGTGATCCCGGGCTCGAACTCCAGGGTGGTCGTGTCGGCGAAGGACTTGAAGCCTTTGAGCGTGAGGGCCTTCAGGAACACTGAGGGCCGAGGTTACCGCCGCCCCGCCGTCAGACCTGGCATTGCTGGCACAAGAAGTGCGAGCGGCCCCCGAGCTTGATGCGGACGATGGGCGAGCGGCAGCGGCGGCAGGGCTGGCCCTCCCGGTCGTAGACCTTGTGCTGCGACGAGTAGTCGCCCACCTCGCCGAAGAGATCGCGGTACTGCTCGTCGGCCAGCGAGGAACCACGGTGCTTGATGGCGTCGTGCAGCGTCTCCGACATGGCCCGGTAGAGGCGGCGGATCTCCTGGGAGGTCAGGTCGTCGGAGGAGCGGTCGTAGCGCAGGCCCGCGGCCCACAGGATCTCGTCCGAGTAGATGTTGCCGATGCCGGCCAGGAACTTCTGGTCCATCAGCAGGTCCTTGAGCTTGCGGTGCTTGGCGTGGAGCAGCTCGCCGAAGTGGGTCCACGACATGACCTGCTCGAGCGGGTCGAACCCCAGATGGGCCAGCTCGGGGACGGCCGCTTCCAGGTCGTCGGCCGCGGTCACGAACAGCTCGCCGAAGGTGCGGGGGTCGAGGAACCGGAGCTGCCCGGCGGTGGTGAAGGCGATGACGACGTGGGTGTGCTTGCCCCGCTCCTCCTTGCCGTTCTTCGACCACAGGAGCTGGCCGCTCATGCCCAGGTGGATCACCAGGAAGTCGCCGCCCTCCACCTTCAAGAGCAGGTACTTGCCCTTGCGGTCGATGCCGGTGATCTTGCGGCCTTCCAACCGGGAGATGAACTGCTTCCTGGTGGTGTGCCGGCGGATCGACCGCATCCCGGTGACCTCGACGGCCTTGATCTTCTTGCCGACGACCTCCTTCTCCAGGTCGCGCTTGATCGTCTCGACTTCGGGCAGCTCGGGCATCGCGCTCGCTATTCCTTGTTGCCGTCGGGAACGGGGGCGGCGGCGAGCTCGTCGGCGAGCTGGCGCTGCAGTTCGACCCAGGCCGCACGGGCCGCGCCCTGCTCCGCCTGCTTCTTCGACCGGCCCTCGCCCTCGCCCCGCTCGACCCCGCCCAGGTAGACCGAGGCGAAGAAGCGCTTGGCGTGGTCGGGGCCCTCGTCGTAGACCTCGTAGTGCGGGAGCTGCTCGAAGCGGCGGGCGGCCAGCTCCTGCAGCCTGGTCTTGTAGTCCTGCCCGCCGGGGCCGGCGGCGGCTTCCTCGATGCGGTCGGCCAGCAGGTGCATGACCAGCGCGGCCGCCGCCTTCCAACCGCCGTCGAGGTACACCGCCCCGATCACGGCCTCCATGGCGTCGGCCAGGATCGACGGCTTCTCCCGCCCGCCCGAGGCGGCCTCGCCCTTGCCCAGCAACAGGAACGACCCGAGGTCGAGCCCGGTGGCCACCTCGGCCAGGGCCTCGGAGTTCACCAGCGACGCCCGCACCTTGGCCAGCTCGCCCTCGGGCAGGTCGGGGTAGGTGAGGAACAGGTGGTCGGTGACGACCAGGCCGAGCACGGCGTCGCCCAGGAACTCCAGGCGCTCGTTGGAGACGGCGGCCTCGGTCTCGGCGCACCACGAGCGGTGGGCCAGCGAGCGGGCCAACAGCTCGGGGTTGGCGAACGGCCGGCCCAGCCGGGCCACCAGCTCGTCGACGTCGGCGGCGGCGGCGCCCGGTCCACGCCCGGGCCGGGAGACGAGGCCCTCGGCCTCCTCCAGCGCGACGCCCGGCAGATCCACCGGGTCAGGAGCCGACAGGGTCGCCCTCGTCCTCTAGCCGGCCTCGAGCTTGGCGACCACGTAGTCGACGGCGTCACGCACCGTCTTCAGGTCCTCGAGATCCTCGTCGTCGATGCGGAAGCCGACCGACCGCTCCCCCAGCTCCTCCTCCAGCGCCTCCACCAGTTCGATGAGGGCCAGCGAGTCGGCGTCGAGGTCGTCGGAGAACGACGCCCCCTCGGCGATCGTGGACGGCTCTATCTCCAGGATGTCGGCCAAACGGTCACGGATCAGCTCGAAGACCTGCTGGCGGTCCATCGGGGTTCGTTCTACATGAGTCTCTGCGGGCATGGCGCCGGGGATGATACTCGACCCGGCTTGCTCCTTTGTGAATGCTTGCTATGCAGGCGTAGCGACGGCGGCTTGCAGCTTGCTGACCAGGTCCTGCTCGACCATGTCTTTGGCCACCTTGACCGCGTTCACGACCGCACGAGCCGACGACGACCCGTGGCCGATGATGCAGACGCCCTTCAGCCCGAGGGCCATGGCCCCGCCGTGGCTGTCGGGGTCGAGCTGCTCGGCCAGGGGCAGGAGCAGGGGCAGGAGCACCTCGGACGCCTTCACGGCCTCTTCGCTCGAGACCATGGCGTTGAGGACGGCGTCGCGCATGAACTTCATGCCGCCCTCCAGGGTCTTCAGGGCGACGTTGCCGGTGAAGCCGTCGGTGACGACCACGTCGACCTCGTCGGTCAGCAGGTCACGGCCCTCGACGTTGCCCACGAAGCGGATGCCACGCGCCAGCTTGAGGAGCTGGTGCGCCTCCTTGGCCAGGTCGGTGCCCTTGGACTCCTCCTCGCCGATGTTCAACAGGCCGACCCGGGGCTCGGCGATGCCGTAGCGGGCGGTGGCGAAGGCGCTGCCCATCTGGGCGAACTGCACCAGCCAGGCGGCCTGGACCTCGGCGTTGGCCCCGGCGTCGAGCAGGACCGTGGGCGTCGAGCCGGGGACGGGGATGGGCGTGGCGATGGCCGGGCGGTTGACCCCGCTCAGCCGGCCCATACGCAGGAGGGCCGAGGCCACCGTCGCCCCGGTGTTGCCCGCGCTCAGCATGGCGCTGGCCTTGCCATCCCTGACCAGCTCGGCCGCGACGACCAGGGAGGAGTCTTTCTTGCGCCTGACCGCCCGGGCGCCCTCCTCGTGCATGTCGATGACCTCGGTGCAGGGCACCACCTCGAGGCCCATCGGGTCGCCGATCTGCTCGGGCGGTCCCACCAGCACGATGGGCACGCCCAGCTCGGCCGCGGCCTGGGCCGCCCCGCTGACGATCTCGCCCGGCGCCTTGTCACCCCCGAGGGCGTCGATGGCGATCGGCAGCACGATCTACGCCTTCAGCAATGGACGAGCGGGGTCAGCCAACCTCGAGTGCCTGGCGACCCTTGTACCAACCGCAGTTGCGGCAGACCACGTGGGGCAGCTTGGCCTGGGTGCACTGGGGGCAGGTCGAACGGGGCGGGACCTCGAGGCGCCAGTTCGACGCCCGGCGGGTCCGGCTCTTCATCTTCGAGGTCTTCTTCTTGGGGACGGCCATCGTCTAGCTCTCTTCTGGGGCGCACGTGCACGTGCCTTCGTTGCGATCGGCCCCACACTCGGGGCAGAGGCCCAGGCAATCCTCTCGGCAGAGGGGTGCCTGTGGCAACTCGAGCACGACAGTTTCGCGCGCCAACGGCTCCAGGTCGACCTCGTCGTGCACCAGGGGGTAGGTCTCGCCCTCGACGGAGGGGTCTTCGAACAGCTCCAGGACCTCGCCGACGGCGATGCCGGATGCCGGTTTCAGGCACCGCCGGCACGACCCGACCCACGGCGCCCGCACCTCGCCACGGGCCTCGACGGTGTGGCCGATCGGGGTCAGGACGACGTCGACCTCGACCTCGGCCCCCTCGGGAACCTCGCTCCCGCTGACGAAGAGGTCGTCGACCACGCCCCGGATGGCGACCGTCCGGGGCTCCCCCGACCGGAAGAGGTTCGAGACGTTGATGCGGAAGGGGCTTCTCAGGCTTGGTCCTGGTCGAAGAAGGCCTCGGACCCGGAGTCGTCCTCCTCGGAGAGCCCGACCTCGGGCCGCTCGGCCGGCGAAGGCGTCACGGAGAGCTTCTCCCTACCCGCCCGGGCCGTCTTCAGCGTCCGCTCCAGGACGATCTCGAAGGCCGCCAGCTTCTGGTCGCAGTAGTCCTCGGCCTCGAGCCGGAGCCGGCGGGCTTCCTCCCTGGCGTCGTCGACCGCCCGTTGGGCTGTGTGCCTGGCCTCGCGCACGATCTCCTGGCGCTCGACCATCCGTTCGGCCCGCACCCGGGCCTGTTCCAGGATGTCGTCGCCCTCGCGGGCCACCTTGGCCAGGAACTCGTCGCGCTCCTTCAGCATCCACCTGGCCTGGCGCACTTCCTCGGGCAGGCGGTCGAGGGCGTCCTCCAACAGCTCGAGGACCTCGTCCTTGGTGACCATCACCGACGACGACAGCGGCACCGACTTGCCGTTGTTGACGACCTCGATCACCCGCCGCAGCAGGGTCTCGGCGTCGATGTCGTCGAGGCCGTTCCCCCCCGACGCCGTCACCGGCGGAACTTCTCGGCCAAGCGGGTGAAGACGACCTCGGGCACCATCGAGCCGACGCGGTCGGCCCCGCCGAACTGGGCGATCTGGCGGATGAGCGAGCTGGCGATGAACGAGTTGGCGGTACCCGTCGGCAGGAACACCGTCTCCATGCCGGAGATGGCCTTGTTCATCTGGGCCTGCTGGAGCTCGAAGCCGAAGTCGGTGGAATCGCGCAGGCCCTTGACGATCACGTCGGCCCCGACCTCACGGGCCACGTCGACGGTGAGCTTCGTCATCGACACCACCTCGATATTGGTCAGGTGGGACAGCGCCTTGGTGATGAGCTCCTTGCGCTCGGCCAACGGGAAGAGCGGCTCGCCCTTGCCGGGGTTGCGGATGGCGGCGATGACCACGCGGTCGTAGAGGCGCGACGCGATCTCGAAGATCTCCACGTGTCCGTTGTGCAGGGGATCGAACGAGCCCGGGCACAGGGCAGTTCTCACGATTCAGCCTCCGGGGAAGTCAGGGTTACCACGGTACTTCCGTACCGCTTCGTCTTGAGAACTCGCCAGCCCGGCCGGGGCTCGACCTCCCGGTCGCTCTCGACGACGACCAGGCCCGCCCGGAGGCGAGGGAGCAGGGCGGGCCAGCCGGCGAAGGCGTAGGGCGGGTCGGCGAAGGCGAGGTCGGCGGCGGGCAGGGCGGCCTTGGTGGCGTCGGCCTGGAGGACGGTCGCATGGGCCGAGAAGCCCGTCTTGTCCAGGTTGTCGCGGAGGGCGGCCACGGCCTGGCGGTTGTGCTCGACGAAGGTGGCGTGGGCCGCCCCCCGCGACAGCGCCTCGATGCCGAGGGCGCCGGTGCCGGCGAAGACGTCGAGCACGGTGGCGCCGTCGAGGTCGAGGTAGGCGGCCAGGGTGTTGAAGATGGCTTCGCGCACGACGTCGGAGGTCGGGCGGGTGGCGTCGCCCTTCGGCGCCCGCAGCGGGCGGCCCTTGGCAATGCCGGCTACGACGCGCACGGCGGGTAGTTTCGCCGGTCGATGAGCGACACGGGCGACACGGGCGACGGCGTCACCGGGCACGACCCCCTCGGCCTCGGCCTGCGCTTCAAGAAGGAGCCGCCCGGCCTGGTCGCCCGCTTCGAGCCCGGGCCCGGCCACCGGGGGCCGCCCGGCTTCCTGCACGGCGGCATCGCCGCCACCGTGTTGGACGAGACCATGGCCTCGCTCGGCTGGGCCCTCGACGACGTGCCCTGCGTGACGGCCACGTTGTCGGTCAAGTACCGGCGGCCGGTGCCCCTCGACGGCCGGCCGGTGCGCATCGAGGTGTGGCGGGAACGGGCCGAGCCCAGGCGCACGCAGCGGGTGAACGGGCGCCTGCTGCTGGCCGACGGCACCCTGGCCGTCGAGGCCAGCGGCATCTTCGTGCAGAAGCGGTGACCTCGGCCGACGACGACGAGGAGTTGGCCCCGGCCAACATCACCTGCATCGACTGCGGCGGCCGCTGCCATCTTCTGACGATCTTCGACGACGAGAACCCGCCGATGCCCGGCGACCTCATCACCTACCGGTGCGAGGACTGCCTCGACCGGTGGGATCTCCTCGTGCCCGGCGGCGACGAAGACACCTAGAGTCCGGTTCGTGCCCCTTCATCCGATGCTCCAACAGATGACCGACGGCGCCCGCGCGGCCGGGCGCGACCAGGGCCTGCGGGCCGGGACGCTCGAGGAGGCTCGGGCCGGCTACGAGATGGTCGCGGCCGCCGGCGGCGAGTCGCCCGAGCTGGCCAAGGTCGACGACCAGACGATCCCGGGCCCGGCCGGCGCCATCCCGATCCGGGTCTACACGCCGGTGGGCGACGGGCCCTTCCCCGTGGTCGTGTTCTTCCACGGGGGCGGGTTCACCATCGGCTCGATCGACAGCCACGACCCCGTCGCCAGGCAGTTGTGCGCCCAGGTCGGTGCCGTCGTGGTCAGCGTCGGTTACCGGCTCGCGCCGGAGCACAAGTTCCCGGCCGCGGTCGACGACGCCTTCGCCGCCGTGCAATGGATCGCCGCCCATGGCGACGAGCTCGGCGCCGATGGTTCGCGCATCGCCCTGACCGGCGACAGCGCCGGCGGCAACCTGTCGGCCGTGGTGTCGATCATGGCCCGCGACGCCGGCGGTCCTGCGATCGCGTTCCAGGCGCTCGTCTATCCCGCCACCGATGCGCGCGACGACGGTGCCTACCCGTCGAGGGTCGAGAACGCCGATGCCGTCTTCCTCAACGCCGACTCGATGCGGTGGTTCTACGAGCAGTACGGCAACTCCGACGAAGACCGCACCGACTGGCGGGCCTCCCCCATCCTCGCCCCCGACCTCACGGGGTTGCCGCCGGCGCTCATCATCACCGCCGAGTACGACGTGTTGCGGGACGAAGGCGAGGCCTACGGCTCGGCGTTGCAGGCCGCGGGCAACGACGTCACCGTCCACCGCTACGAGGGCATGACCCACGTCTTCTTCCAGTTCCACGGCATCCTCGACGTGTGCCAGTCGGCCACCACCGAAGTCGCCGAGGCCATCAAGGCCGCGCTTACAGCAGGCTGACGAGGTCGAGCTGCTCGACCGCCCGGGCGAAGCGGGTGTTCATGCAGTCGAGCAGTTCGTACTGGCGGGGGTCGGCGAGGTCCATGCCCCGGCTGGCCACGACCGGGTAGACGAGGCAGAACAGCGCCGCCTTGCGGTACATGTCCCACTGTTGCGCGAGGTCGGACTCGGGCACGCCGCCGGCGACGAGGCCAGCGGTCCAACGGTCGAACAGCTTCTGCTCGTTGGCTGCGGCCACGTCGGGGGCCAGCGACTGGGTGAGGAAGTAGGCGAGGTCGTAGGCGGCGGTGCCCGTGCCGATGAGTTGGAAGTCGAGGGCGCACACCGAGCCGCCGGCGTCGAACAACAGGTTGTCGGCGCGGTAGTCGCCGTGGGCGAGGGTGGTGGGCCCGGAGGCGAGGTCGGAGAGCAGCCCGGCGATGGCGTCGGAGAAGCGGGGGCCGACGGTCGTGATGGCCGGCGCCAGCTCCATGCCCGCGCTGACCTTGGCCCAACCCTCGGCGAACACCATCGGCAGGATCGCCGGGTAGATCGGGTCGCCGAGGCTGATGGTGAGCCCGTCGGCCGCCATCTTGTCGGCCTCGCCCCACCACTCGGCGTGCCACGCGGCCAGGCCGTCGACGGCCCGCTCGGCGTCGGCCAGCTCCATCCCGAGCAACTGGTCGACGACCCGCATCGACGACATGTCCTCCATCACCACGACGAAGCGGCTGGCGTCGGGGTCGACGGCGCCGTAGTGGTAACCGGGCACGCGGATCGGCGAGCGGGCCGCGAGGTGCTCGAAGAACCCGACCTCGCGGACGTACATGCGCAGCACCGTCGAGGTGAACACCGCGGCCTCGTCGAGCGCCGGCAGCTTGACCACCACCGTCTCGGGGCAGCCGGGCCCGCCGCCCAGCGCCACCCGGTAGAGCGCGCTGCTCACGCCGATACCGACGCCGATCTGTTGCGGCTCGGCCTTGGCCACGTCGAAGCCGGTCGCCTCGGCCAACCACGCCGGCGTGACCTCGTCGATGGACGCAGGGATCGTCAACCCGCCTGTCATGGTGGGGAGAGTACGCCTTACCAGTCGAAGCCGTTCGGCCGGCTTCCTTGCCACTCCTCTATGCGCCGGCGGGTGCCGGGGCTGGTGTCGGCGGGGAGGGCGGCGGCGTCGAACAGGTCGACGGCGGCGATCTCCTTGTCCGGCGGTGCGTCGGCGTCGCGGCGCCATCGGTCGACGACGAACACCGTGATGTGGTGGCTCTTGCCTTCGCTCATGTTCGAGTAGGCGCCGAGGAGCTTGGGCGGCCCTTCGATCTCAATGCCGGCTTCTTCTCCGAGCTCCCGCTCGAGCGCTCGGACCAAGCTCTCCCTTCTCTTCACGCCGCCTCCCGGCAGGTGCCACGTCGGTGGGCCGTAGGAATGGCGGACGAGGAGGACGTGGTTGTGTTCGTCGACGACGAGGCCGCGCACGCCGATCGTCCTCGGGCCGTAGACCCGCCACACGATCCTCCTGGCCCGGTCGGCGATCTCGAGGAGGGCGACTTTCACGACCGGCCGCCGGCCGCCGCCCGGTTGGCGGCTTCGTAGGTCTCGGGCGTACCTGTATCGAACCACGGCCCGTCGTAGGGAACGAAGTCGAGGTCTTTGGCGGCGTCGCGCCACAGGACTTCGTAGAGGCCGGTGGGCTCGGGTCGGAGTTTGTCCACCTCGCGCCACGGCAGCGCGCACACGCCGGCGTAGCGCCACCTTCCTTCGAAGTCGTTGCCGCCTGGCACCACCAGCAGCCGCATCCGCTCACGATCCCACCCGTCGGTGAGCAGGGCGCCGAGGTCGGCCCGATGCCAGGCGTCGGCGTTGTGGACGACGACGTCCCGCCCGTCGATCCACGGCTTGAGCTGGCCGAGGGAGCCGGCGGTGCCGAGGGCGACGGGCTCCTCGATCGAGAGGTGGATGTTCGTTCGCGCCTTGAAATGCTCGACCATCTGGTCACGATGGGCGTGCACGTTGACCGCGAGGTGTTCGGTCACCGGTTCGAGGTGTCGGAGGGCGAGGTCGACGAGGGCCACGCCGCCGACCGGGCACAGCGCTTTCGGCGTGACGTCGGTCAGCGGCCGCAGGCGCGTGCCCGCCCCCGCGGCCAGCACGACGCCGGCTAGCTCTTGAACAGGAACTCGGCTTCCTCGGGCTCGACGAGGCCGCGCACCTCTTCTTCGAGGACGGGGTTGCGTTGGAGTTGTGGGTCGTCGGCCGTCATGGCGAAGGCGGTGTCGCGGGCGAGGGCAACGAGCTCCTTGTCGCGGCGGAGGCTGGCCAGCTTGAGGTCGGAGCGGCCCTTCTGCCGAGTGCCGAGGATGGTGCCCTCCCGCCGGAGCTCGAGGTCTTTCTCGGCCAGGAAGAAGCCGTCGGTGCTCTCTTCGAGGGCGCCGAGGCGTTCGGCCGAATCGGGCGTGGTGCCCTCGCCCAGGAGGAAGCAGTACGAGATGGCGGCGCCCCGGCCGACCCGGCCCCGGAGTTGATGGAGCTGGGCGATGCCGAAGCGGTCGGCGTCCTCGATCACCATGACGGTGGCGTTGGGGACGTCGACGCCGACCTCGATGACGGTGGTGGCCACGAGCACGTCGAGCTCGCGGTTGCGGAACTTGGCCATGGTGGCCTCCTTGTCCTTGGGCAGGACCCGGCCGTGGAGGAGGCCAAGTCTCAGGCCCTCCAGCTCGTGCTGTTGGAGGCGCTCGAACTCGTCCTCGGCCGAGCGGGCCTCGATCTTCTCCGACTCCTCGATGAGGGGGCACACGACGTAGGCCTGGTGGCCCGCTTCGACCTCGGACCTGACCTTCGTCCACGCCGCCGATTCCTCCAGCGGCCCCTTGGCCCACATGGTCTCGATGGGCGTGCGGCCCGGGGGGAGCTCGTCGAGGACGGTGACGTCGAGGTCGCCGTAGACGGTCATGGCCAGCGTTCTCGGGATCGGGGTCGCGGTCATCACCAACACGTCGGGGTCGTCGCCCTTGCCCCGGAGGGCCGAGCGTTGCTCGACGCCGAAGCGGTGCTGCTCGTCGATGACGATGACGCCGAGCTTGTGGAACTCGACGCCCTCGGTGAGGAGGGCGTGGGTGCCGATGAGGACGTCGACCTCGCCCTTGACCATGGCTTCGTGGAGCCGTGTCCTTTCGGTCGCGGTGGTGCGGTTGGTGAGGAGCTGGACGTTGAGCGGGCGTTCGCCGAACAGCGAGTCGCCCTTGTCCTCGACGGTGAGGCCTTCGAGGAGTTGGCGGACGCTGGCGAAGTGCTGTTCGGCCAGGACTTCGGTCGGGACCATGAGCGCGGCCTGATAGCCGCCCTGGACCGCCATCAACATCGCGCTGACGGCAACGAGCGTCTTGCCCGAGCCGACGTCGCCTTGGAGGAGGCGGTGCATCGGGTGCGGTCCGGCGAGGTCGTCGGCGATCTCCTGGATCGCTCGTCGCTGGGCGTTGGTGCGCTCGAAGGGCAGGCTCTTGGCGAAGCGATCGAGGAGTTCGCCGTCGGTTCGGTGGCGGATGCCCTTCGACGCCCGTTCGATGGCCCGCTTGCGCATCACCATCGTGAGCTGGAGCCTGAGGAGCTCGTCGAAGGCCAGCCGCTTTCTGGCCTCGTCCTTGTCCTGCATCGTCTCGGGTTGGTGGATCTGGTGGAGCGCCCGTCCCCGATCGATCATCTTCAGCCGGTTGCGCCAGTCGTCGTCGAGCGGGTCGTGGAGCTCGGGGATGCGCCTGAGGGCGGCGTCGATCATCTTGGCGAAGTCGGCCGTCATCAGCTCGGCCTTGGGCGACTGCGGGTACATCGGGACGATGCGGCCGGTCTGGTCGCCGACGAGGTCGACCCTGGCGCTCGACAGTTGGCGCCTTCCCTTGTACATGTCGAGCTTGCCGTAGAAGACGGCCTCGGTGCCGACCGGCAGGCGCTTCGCCATCCACGGTTGGTTGAAGAACGTGCAGCGGAGGTAACTGGACCCGTCGAAAATGTCGATGTCGACCACGGACCTCTTGTTCTTGGTCCTTCTCGACTGGGTGCGCTTCACCCGGGCCAGGACCACCGCATCCTCGCCCAGCTTCAGGTCCTTGATGGCGGCCACGTTCGTCCGGTCGATCCACCTTCGTGGATAGTGGGTCACCAGGTCGAACACCGTCTCGATGGGCGGTTCCACCAGCGCCAGCGCCTCCGCCCTGCTCGGCCCGACCCCGGCCACGTCGGTCACCGGCCTCGCCCGCAGTTCGAACAGCGTCCTGGCCACCTCGTCGAATCTACCGACGCTGGTCAGGCGTTTGGGCGCGATGAGTTCGCAATGGCGAAGTGAGCGCGCCCAAACGGCGAGGGGGTTAGGGGCGGCGGGCGGTGATGGTGAGGCCGGCGCCGGGGAGGCGCCAGCCGTCGGCGTCGCGGAAGGGGGCGAGGGCGGCGACGATGGCGTCGACGGCGGCGGCTCGGGTGGGGGCGGGGGCGGCTTCGAAGGCTTCGCCCAGCGGGCCGACCTCCAACAGCGTGCGGAGGTCGTTGTCGGATGATGCCGAGGTGATGAAGCGTTCGCCGGCCACGGGCGAGATGGCGACATCGACGAGGCCCGCCGCTCCGAACAGCATCGCCGTCTCGCCGGCGTCGGAAAGCGAGAACGGTCCTGGCTGGCCCGGGCCCGGCAGGGCCAGTTCGGCGTTGAGGATGGGGGCGGCGGCGAGGGTGGGGACGAACATCCAGGGGTTGTCGGCCAACGGCCCCCAGACGGCGAAGGCAAGCCGGCCTCCGGGGCGCAGGGCCCGCCCCAGGTTGGCGAAGGCGGCGGGCGGGTCGGGGAAGAACATGACGCCGAACCGGGAGTAGAGGGCGTCGTAACCGGAACCGAGGTCGTCGGTCTGGGCGTCGGCGGCGATGAAGCGCACGTTGCCCACACCCGCCGCCCGTCGGGTCGCGCCCTCGACCATCTTGGGCGAGATGTCGGCGCCCACGACCTCGCCGCCAGGCCCGACACGGCTGGCCAACTCGATCGTGGTCGTGCCAGGGCCGCAGCCGACGTCGAGCACCCGCTCGCCAAACGACACACCGAGCGCGTCCATGGCGGCGAAGCCGTACGCGTCCGAGAAGGCGCCGACGGCGTCGGCCCGACGCTCCCATGCCTCGGCCCGGCGGTCCCAGAAGTCACGCTGCTCGAACGAGCTCATTCGACGCTGAACAAATAGGGATAGAGGGGCTGGCCGCCGTGATGCACTTCGGCCGAAGCCGAGGGACGGTGCTCGGCGAGCCATTCGGTGATGCGGCGGGTGGCGGCGGCCGAGGCCCCGTCGCCCTCGATGATCGTCACGATCTCGTGGTCTTCGGTGACGAGCTTGGCCAACAACGCCATCGCGACGTCGGCGAGGCCGGGCTCGACGACGACGATCTTGGAACCGGCCAGGCCGAGGAAATCGCCCTCGGCGACAGGCCCGGCGTCGGTGGTCGAGGCCCGCACCGCACGGGTGACCTCGCCGCTCAGGACACGGGCGGCGGCGGCGCTCATGGAGGAAAGGTTGTCCGAGGCCGACGCGTGGGGGTCGTACTCCAACAGCGCCGCAAAACCTTCGGCGATCCCGGTCGTGCGCACGACCTCGACCGTCTTGGCCGTCAGAGCAGCCACCTGTTCGGCCACGGCGATGATGTTCTTGTTGTTGGGCAACACCACCACCGAAGAAGCCGGCGCGGCCTCGACCGCCTCCAGGATCTGCGCCGTCGACGGGTTCATCGACTGCCCGCCGGCCACGATCTGTTGCACGCCGAGCGAGCGGAAGATGCGGCGGATGCCGTCGCCGGTGGCGATGGCCACGACCGCGCAGGGCACGACGGCACGGTGCTCGTCGCCCAGGCCATCGTCGACGGAGGACGAAGAAGCGGCGTCGCGCACCCACCGCTCCTCCTCGACCTGCTCCATCAAATCGGTGACCCGGATGCGCTTGGGCCGACCGCAATCAAGAGCGGCCTCGATGGCGGCCCCGATGTCGTCGGTGTGGATGTGGCAGTTCCAGATGCCGTCGCCGCCGACGACCACGATCGAGTCGCCGATCGAGGCCCACACGTCCTTGAACGAAGGGATGGTCTCGTCGGCCGCCTCGAGGAAGTACATGACCTCGTAACGCAGGTCGCCGACGTCGCCGTGGGCCGCGGCCACCTCGGCCGACATCTCCGGGGCCGCGCCCACACCGGTAGGAACGGGAGGCGCCGGCACCGGCCGCCCCGTGGCCACCGAGAGGAACACGTCGAGCAGCAACACGAACCCGGCCCCGCCGGCGTCGACGACCCCGGCCTGGGCCAGCACCGGCAAGAGCGAGGGTGTCAAGGCCAGGGCCTCGGCGGCGGCGTCCTTGGCCGCCTGCAACACGTCGGCCAGCAACGAACCGGAGCACGACGAAGCCCCGTCGCCCGCGGCCCGGGCCACGGTGAGGATCGTGCCCTCGACCGGCCGCATCACGGCCCCGTAGGCGGCATCGGCGGCCGACGCCAGACCGTCGGCCACGGCCGCACCGTCAGCCGCCGCCTCCCGCTCGAAGGCCGAGGCCAGCCCCCGCAGGATCTGCGAGAGGATCACGCCCGAATTGCCCCGGGCCCCCATCAGCGACCCGTGGGAGATGGCCTTGCACACCGACGCCATGTCGTCCTTGCCGTCGAGCTCGGCCACCACCGACTCCAGGGTCAGCGCCATGTTGGTGCCGGTGTCGCCGTCGGGCACCGGGTAGACGTTGAGCCGGTTCAGCGCCTCCTGGTGCTGGCGCAGCGCATCCCGGTAGCCCGTCACCACCGCCTTCAGGTGGCGGGCGTCGAGGCGCTCGAGGGTCTCCATCAATGGCTTCTAGGAAGGACGAGGAAAGTTCGACTACCCAGAAACGGACCGCCGGAGCGGGGGGTGGTGGCGAACTTTCCTCGTCCTTCCGGCGGAGTCATTGTGGCCGTGATGCTAACCTTGACCGGTTCCCCCGTAGTCCCCTTCGTTCAGAGGTGCGCGTCAATGGCTTCCGTTTGTGAGGTGTGCGGCAAGCACCCCTCGTTCGGCATGAGCATCAGCCACAGCCACCGGCGCACCAAGCGCCGTTGGAACCCCAACATCCAGCGGGTGCGCGCCATCGTGAACGGCTCGCCCAAGCGGGTCAACGTCTGCACGTCCTGCATCAAGGCCGGCAAGATCGTGAAGCGGGTCAGCTAAACCCTGGGTTGACGGGGCCGACGCCGGCCCCGAGGTCGAGGCCACGGGCGATGGCCCGCTCGACGAACACCTTGGCCGCCCCGCAGGCGCCGGCCACCGGGTGCCCCTTGGCCAGGCCGGCGGTGATGGCCGCGGACAACACGCACCCGGTCCCGTGGGTGTGGCGCCCGGGGATGCGCTTGGCCTCGAGCCAGATCGGGCCGTGGTCGGCGCCGGCGACGACCAGGCAGTCGGGCGAGTCGTCGCCGAGCAAGTGTCCGCCCTTCACCATCACCACCTGCGCACCAAGTCCGAGCAGCTCCGAGGCCGCCGCGACCATGCCGGCCCGGTCGGTGATCTCACCGCCCACCAACCGCCCGGCCTCGGGCAGGTTCGGGGTCACGACCGTGGCCAGGGGCAACAGTTCCGAACGCAGCGCGGCCACGGCGTCGTCGGCGAGCAGGGTGTCGCCGTGCTTCGACACGAACACCGGGTCGACCACCAGGTTGCGCACGCCGAAGTCGCGCACCGCCGCGGCCACCGCGGTCACCAACGACGCCGAGGCCAGCATCCCGGTCTTGGCCGCATCGGCGCCGATGTCGGTCATCACGCTCTCGATCTGGGCCCGCACCAGCGACGGCGACAACGTCGAGAAGGCCTGCACCCCCAGCGTGTTCTGGGCGGTGACGGCCACGATGGCCGCCGTCCCCCACACGGCGAACGACTCGAACGTCTTGAGGTCGGCCTCGATGCCGGCGCCCCCGCCCGAGTCGGAGCCGGCGATCGTCAAGGCCACGGGCGGCTTCACGAGAAGCGATGCTGCCAGCCGGCGACGGCCGGTGGACGCAACGACACGTCGTCGCTGATCGTGCCCATACGGATCGACCCGCCGGGGGCGTCGGCGCCCGGGGGCAGGGTGAACAGCAGCTCGTAGTCGTCGCCGCCGCCCCATGCTTCCTCGACGGTCGCGCCGTCGGCCACGGGCACGTGGTCGATCACCACGCCGACACCCGAGGCGTCGAGCACGTGGCCGAGGTCGGCGGCCAACCCGTCGGACACGTCGATCATCGCCGTCGCCCCCGCCAACCGGGCGGCCCCGCCCTCGGCCAGCCGGGCCACTCCCCGGGACAGCGCGTACCCCGAGGCCGCGGCCCCGCCCAAGGCCCCGGTCACGAACACGCCGTCGCCTGGCCGGGCGCCGGAGCGCAGCACGGGCTCGCCGTCGCAGGCACCGGTCACCGCCACCGACACCACCAGCGGACCCGAGGTCGACGAAAGGTCGCCCCCCGCGACCTCGCACCCGTGGGCCGAGGCCGCCGCGCCGACCCCCTCCATGACCGCCTGGACCGCGACCCCCGGCGGCGCGATCACCGACACCAGCAGGTGCTCGGGCCGGCCACCCATGGCGGCGATGTCGCTGCAGTTCACCCAGACGGCCCGCCACCCGACCAGGCCGAGGTCGGACCGCGCGCTGAAATCGACGCCCTGGACGATGGCGTCGGCCGCCAGCAGCACGCCGTCGCCCACCACGGCGGCGTCGTCGCCGACCAAAGGAAAGCGCGACCGCAGCCACGCCACCACTTCGAATTCGCCGGTGCCCACGGCCCGAGCGTAAGTTGCCCAGCCATGCAAGGAGTCATCAAGTCGTACGACCCGGGCACCGGCGACGGCATCGTCATGCGCGACACCGCCGACCGCTCGGAATACGACCTCGCCCCCGGCGCCCTCGACGGGTCGATCTTCCGGATGCTGCGCCAGGGGCAACGGGTGGTCTTCGACCTCGACGGCGAGAACCGGGCGACCCGGCTCCGCCTCGGCTCCGAAGCCGACATGGGCACACCCGGCGAGCCGCCCGCCCCCGCCCCCTGACCGGATTGGGCGCGTTAACTGACGGGTACCTAGCATTCCGCCATGGGAGACGCCCCGACCAAGAACGCCACGCTCCTGCAGTGGGTGGCGGACATCGCCGCCCTCACGGAACCCGAGCGCATCGAGTGGTGCGACGGCTCGGCTGAAGAGTACGACCGGCTGGCCCAGCTCCTCGTAGCCAACGGCACCTTCGAGAAGCTGTCCGACGCCAAGCGGCCCAACAGCTACCTCGCACTCTCCGATCCCGGCGACGTCGCCCGCGTCGAAGACCGCACCTTCATCTGCTCGGTCGACGAGGCCGACGCAGGCCCGACGAACAACTGGCGTGACCCGGCCGAGATGAAGGCCGAGCTCACCGAGCTCTTCCGTGGGTCGATGCGGGGCCGGACGATGTACGTCGTCCCGTTCTCGATGGGGCCGCTCGGCTCCGACAAGAGCCACATCGGCGTGCAGCTCACCGACTCGCCCTACGTCGTGGTGAACATGCGGATCATGACCCGCATGGGGGCGGGCGCGCTCGACGTGCTCGGCGACGACGGCGTGTTCGTCCCTTGCCTCCACTCGGTCGGCTACCCGCTGGCCGACGGCAAGGCCGACGTGGCCTGGCCCTGCGACGCCGAGAACAAGTACATCGTCCACTTCCCCGAGACCCGGGAGATCTGGTCGTACGGCTCGGGGTACGGCGGCAACGCGCTGTTGGGGAAGAAGTGCTTCGCCCTGCGCATCGCTTCGGTGATGGCGCGCGACGACGGCTGGCTGGCCGAGCACATGCTGATCCTCAAGCTGACCTCGCCCGCCGGCGACACCAAGTACGTCACCGGTGCGTTCCCGTCGGCGTGCGGCAAGACCAACCTGGCCATGCTCGTCCCCACGCTGCCCGGGTGGAAGGTCGAGACCGTCGGCGACGACATCTGTTGGATGAAGTTCGGCGACGACGGCCGGCTGTGGGCCATCAACCCCGAGGCCGGGTTCTTCGGCGTGGCCCCGGGGACGTCGACCAAGACCAACCCCAACGCCATCCTGACCCTCGACGGCAACTGCATCTTCACCAACTGCGCCAAGACCGACGACGGCGACGTGTGGTGGGAGGGCATGACCGACGAACTGCCGGCCCACCTCGTCGACTGGAAGGGCAACGACTGGACGCCTTCGTCGGGCACGCCGGCGGCCCACCCGAACGCCCGCTTCACCGCGCCGGCGTCGCAGGACCCGGCCATCGCCCCCGAGTGGCAGGACCCGGCGGGCGTGCCCATCTCGGCCATCCTCTTCGGCGGCCGCCGTTCGTCGGTGGTGCCGCTGGTGACCGAGGCCTACTCGTGGGAGCAGGGCGTGTTCCTCGGTTCGATCATGGCCTCGGAGACCACCGCGGCCGCGGCCGGCGCCGTGGGCAAGCTGCGCCGTGACCCGTTCGCCATGCTGCCGTTCTGCGGCTACCACATGGCCGACTACCTCGGTCACTGGCTCGACGTCGGTGCCGCCACCGACCCGTCGAAGCTGCCGAAGATCTTCTACGTGAACTGGTTCCTCAAGGGCGACGACGGCAAGTTCATCTGGCCCGGCTTCGGCGAGAACAGCCGGGTGCTCGAGTGGGTCTTCGCCCGCTGCATCGGCGAGGGCGACGCCGTCGAGACCGCCATCGGCCTGCTGCCGACCCGTGCGGCGCTGCCCACCGAGGGGCTCGACCTCTCGGACTCGGCGTGGGAGCGGTTGCTCAAGGTGGACGTCGAGGAGTGGCGGGCCGAGGTGCCGTCGATCGAGGAGCACTACGCCGGCCTCGGCGAGCGCGTTCCCCAGGCCCTGCGCGACGAGCTCACCGCGCTGGAGAAGCGCCTCAGCTCGTAGCCTCCGCCCGCCGTCCGGTTACTATGCGGGCGCCCAGAATCCCCGAGGAGGCTCACCCCGTGGCCGTCAGCGCATACGTCCTGATCCAGACCGAAGTCGGCAAGGCCGCCCAGGTCGCAGAAGAGGTCGCGGGCATCGACGGCGTGGTATCCGCCGAGGACGTCACCGGCCCCTACGACGTGATCGTGCGGGCCGAGGCCAACTCGGTCGACGAGCTCGGCAAGATGGTCGTGAGCCGGGTCCAGCTCATCGACGGCATCACCCGCACCCTCACCTGCCCGGTAGTCCACCTGTAGCAGGGGTCGCTTCGGTATCGTCCATCACGATGACCGACGTCGATGGTGGAGACGACTTCGATCGCTTGGCGGCCGCGGTTGCCCGGGTGTTGCGGGAGGCGTTCACCACCGCCGAGGGTTTGCGCCAGGGCGGGTTGGCCGACGCCGTCGAGATGCGGGCCGTGCTCGGGGACGAGGCCGCCGCCATGCGGGTCGCCTTGCGTTCGACGGCCGACGACGCCGCCCGCACGGTGACCGACGTGCTGGCCGCGGCCCACGAGGAGGCTCGGGCCATCGTCGCCCAGGCCGAGGCCGAGCTGTCGACGGTGCGGGGCCTGGTCGAGGCCGAGCGTTCCCGGGTCGACGCCGAGCTCTCCGAGTTGGTGCACAACGTGCGCCGCTCGGTCGCCTCGCTCCGGGAGAACGTCGAGCGCGAGCGCCACACCGCCATGGAGGAAGCGGCCAACGAGGCGGCCATGATCCTCCGCCAGGCCCGCCTCCACCACCGCCATTCGGCCAAGGAGGCCGAGCGCATGTTGGCCGCGGCTTCGGCCTCGGCCACCGCGCTGCGCAACGCCGCTTTCGAGGACGCCGCCCGCGTCGCCGCGCAATCGTCGTTCCCGGCCCCGCCGGCCGCTGCGGCCGAGCCCGCCAACGTGACGCCGATGCGGCGGCGGCCGGCCTAGTTCAGGTCGCGGCCAGCCGTTCTTCCAGGTTGGACGCGGGTGCGAAGGTGAACTTCCGCCCGAGCTTCCGGCGGTCGACCAGGCCCCGACCCTCCAGGTCGAGCAGGTCGTGGCGCGCCGACTCGTGGGTCACCTTGTGGCTGGCCGCGTGGGAAGCGAACGAGTACACCGCGTCCGGGTGGCGCAGGCCGTGACTCAGCAGCGCGAGCTGCCGGTAGTTGAAGGTCCGTGAACCTCGGATCAGGCGCTCGGCCCGACGGATCTCGGCCATCTTGACCCTGAGGTAGTCCTGCAGGTCGTCGAGGGCGCGGCAGATCACGTCGAGCTGGTGGAGCACGAAGTAGGTGGTGTCGTTGCCGTCGGTCTCGGTGTAGAGGAACGCCCGCCCGTAGCGGGCCGGCGCCGCCCGCAGGATGCGGGAGATCGAGAGATATTCAGTGAGCCAATAGCGCTGCCGCAGCATCGACCAGTAGAAGAGGAGACGGGCCGTCCGGCCGTTGCCGTCGAGGAACGGGTGGTCGTAGGCCAACCAGAAGTGCAAGAGGATCGAGCGGACGACGGGGTGCATGAACCCCGACGTGGACGAGACGCCGTTGGCGAAGTCGCACATCGCCGCCAGCCGTTCCGGTAGCTGGTCGGCCGGCGGCGGCTGGTGCAGGACACCGCCCTCCATGTCGCTCACCAACACCCGGGCCTCGCCCGGCTGTTGGAGCCGGCCGGCGTGTTCGGGATCGAGGGTGTCGCGGACGATGACCTCGTGGAAGGCCAGCACGAGCTCGGGGGTCAACGGGTCGTCGCGGTGCCGGCGCACCAACTCCATCCCGGCGTAGTTGTTGAGGATCATCTGCTCGCCCTTGTCGCGGGGGCGCCGCGCCGTGCGCAGCATCTCCTTGGCCACGCGGCGCGTCGTGTTGGCCCCTTCGAGCTGGCTCGAGGTGATGGCTTCCTCGATGAGCGAGCTGACGAGGTAGCGCCGGCTCCCCTCCGGGTTCAGGACGGGGTCGGTGACGGTGATCTGCCCGCTGGCGTCGCGGTCGATCCGGTGGAGGTAGCGATGGACCTCGTCGGTCAGGGTGAAGGTGAAGGGCGCACCGTCGACGCCGACCAGTGGCAGCCCCCGGCTCGGCAGGGTGCGCGCCATCCTGACGCCGTACCACCACTCCTCCGAGGTGAGGCCCTCGGGCGGCTTGCGCCGGCGGAGCGTGTCCCAGTGGCGATACCGGCCGCCGGGCTCGACCTCGATGTCCGCGGCCAGGACCCGGTACAAGCTCTCCAGCGGCGGCGGTTTCGGCGGTGGTTGCGGCTGGCGCACGGGAACTCCAAGCGAACTACAAGCTTCTCCAAACTTTGGAGTTGGCCCACGATACCCGAACTCCAAGCGAACTCCAAACATCGCCAAACCTTGGACTTAGACCCGCGCCCCCACCAGCACGGCCCGGATGCCGAGGCCCATCAGGAACAGGCCGCCGAAGCCGTAGAGCAGGTACAGCCGGTGGCGCAGCTCCTGGCGGTAGGCGTAGATGAGGCCCACGGTGGCGAAGGCGACGAAGCCGTAGAACATGTGGAACTTGGGCGCCTTGACGTGCTGGCCCGCGACCAGGGCCACGCCGAGCAGCACCTGGACGACGATCGACAGCTCGGCCAGCGCGGTGAACCACCACAGTGCCCGCGTGCGCAGCGACGGCCAGCGGTGGGCGCCCAGCGCCCACAAGCCGGCCAGCCCGTTGCTGATGATCACGACCCACGCCCAGCCGGCGTGGAGGTCGCGGAGCGACGCGAGGACCAGCGCTACGCCTGGGCGTTCTGAATGGCGGCAGCCATGGCCTCCGCCTCGCGCTGCGCTTCGGCGG